>JACQVU010000251.1 GCA_016209585.1 Planctomycetota bacterium | reverse complement strand
CCCTGCCCTTCGACAGGCTCAGGGCGAACGGATTTGAGGTTGTATCGTGACCCCACCAGGTGAACGGTTACCAATCCGCGCACCGGTTTGGCTGTGGCGTCGCCGCGTGGTAGTGTGGAGCGAAGGGAGTAGCGATATGCCAACGCTCTACCGCATTCCTTTGCTGCTCACGCCTCAGCCCGAAGGCGGCTACACCGTCACCAGCCCCGCGTTGCCGGAATTGATCACTGAGGGCGACACCGCCGAGGAAGCGGTGAACAACGTGCGCGACGCCCTCGACGCCGCGCTGGAATTGTACGCCGATGAGGGCAGGCCGCTGCCACAGGGTGTGCTTGAGCACACGCCGACCGAACCGATCCGCTTCGAGTACCTCGTCTCTGAGTGATGAACTACCGGCAAGTGGCGCGGAAACTCAAGGCCCTGGGCTGCGAAGAGATTCCGCGACGTCGGGGCGGCTCGCATCGCAAGTGGCGCAACCCGGCCACCGGGCGCTCGACCGTTGTTCCGGACTGGGGAAGCCAAGATCTGAAGAACGGCACCGTTCGAGCGGTCGTGCGGCAACTCGGTTTCGAGTGGAGTCGATTCGAGGGCGCGTGACTCCGTTTCCGCACCGCCCGCCTGACGGCGGACGGCGCTCCACCCGTGGCTACAGACCGCCGCCCCCCGTAGGGGGCGGAGAGGTGGCCAGCGGCGAGAGCGTGAACGCCGTCACCTGCGTGCTGGCAGCCATCGACCTCGCCAAGACGCTGCCGTGGTTCGCCGCCTCCGTGCGCGCCATACGCATGCTGCCCTGTCAGGAGTGAAGGGTGTGTGACGCGATCATCGACGCTCTGCGGACGCAAGTGGCGGCCCTCACGGCGCAATGCGGCGCGGGGCGCCGGTAGTGTCCAGATTCTTTCGCACTTTCGCTGAGGGATCTCCTTGGAGAGGCTCCCCCTCCCCCCGCGGGGGGAGGGGCGACATTTCGTCAATCCGCCCCCGCCGCACTCATCGCCTCACTCTCGTTCACGACGCCGACGCCGCCGCGCTCAAGGCGGGCACGGTGTCGTTCCCCGTCGGCGCGGAGAAGTCTCCAACGCCGGTGCCGATTGATATACGCGAAGATGCCGCGGTGGTTGGGAAGGCGTGACGCGCCGAGCCGCGCGTCGCGAGAATTTGACCGGACCACGCGCGCGCACTATCATGTCGCCGGAGAAGCCCAAGGAGCACCCATGCCGACGACGCTCGCGCCTCTCGCTCCCGCCCGGTCGCCTTCGTCGATGCCGCCGCAAACCGAACGGGGAGGTCGTATGTACGCCATCGCGTTCGACATGGACATCGAAAGCCTGCGAAGCCACTACGGCGACCCGTACAACAACGCTTACCTGGAAATCCGCAAGGTCTTGCGCAAGCACGGGTTCGCGTGGCAGCAGGGAAGCGTCTACTTCGGTGGCGAGAGCGTGAACGCCGTCACCTGCGTGCTGGCAGCCATCGACCTCGCCAAGACGCTGCCGTGGTTCGCCGCCTCCGTGCGCGACATCCGCATGCTGCGCATTGAGGAACTGAACAATTTGCTGCCGGCCATTCGGGATGATGCCATGGACGGGGAGGCATCGTAGAACCGAACTAAAAAGGGGTTCCGCTCCGTGCGCGTGTTCAAGGACCTGGAGGGTTCGATGGTGGAAGCAACGATTGTCTCCGACCCGCGGATCATGATGGGAAAGCCGGTCGTCGCCGGCACTCGCATCACGGTGGAGCTCATTCTCGAAAAACTCGGAAGAGGAGAATCCATCGAGGCGCTTCTTGAAGCCCATCCCCACCTGACGCGCGAGGGCGTGCTGGCCGCGCTGCGATACGCCGCCCGTTCGCTGCGCGCCGAGGTCGTCTTCCCGCTGGATGCGCGTTCCTCGTGAACATCGTCGCCGCTGAGAGTGTCGACCGGCAGATTGTCGAGCAATTGCGGCTGGACGGTCATGAAGTCGTCTTCATCGCGGAAACCTCTCCCGGCGCACGCGACGACGAAGTGCTCGATCTCGCGCGTGACCGCGGCGCGCTGCTGCTCACCGCCTCCGGAAACTTCGCGCCGCGTTCGAAAGCGCCGAATGGCACACCGTGTTCCCCAACACCAGCCTGCGCGACGCCAAACGCCCCATCCTCTCTCCAGCCGCATGAGCCGTCCGAGATCGATCCGCACCCGGGGGAATGAGGGCGAATTGACAATTCCGCGTGTACCGTTATAGTCGAACCCATCGCACGATTGGATTGCCCAAGGCCCGCTCCGGATCAAATCTACCTTGCGCCGCTGCCGGAACATCGCCCGCTGCGCGTGGTCCCTGCCCGCCCTGCAGCGCGAGCACCCATGAACGATCACCACGACACCGCCGGACCTCCCGCCACGCCCGAATCTCCCGCCGGGCCACCGGCCACGCCCGACGATCCCCCAGCCGCGCCCCACGAGGCCCCGGTCAAGGACGACGTTATCTTTGGAAACGCCTCCGCGGCTGGCCGACCCGCGCAATACATCGCTCACCAACCGGACGAGGCCGACGTTATCTTGGGAACCGCCTCCTGGGACGATTTACCTGTCCCCCCGTGGAGCAACCACGGGGCCCTGCTCGCCCTGGCCGTGGCGCTGGTGCTGGCCAACTTCCTGGTGGGCTACCTCTCCCCCTTCGCCACCATCGCCACAACCGTCCTGGTCACCATGCTGATCGCCGGGTTCGTCGTCATGTTCTTTGGCTTCGAGGGCCAGCGGACCAGATATATCGAGGGCGTCATCGAGGAATGGCACATGCCCCTTGGCCGCTTCGCCCACGTCCTGGACGTCCGCGCCATGTTCACGGTGGGCCTGGCCGCCGCTCCCCTGTACACCGGGCTGTATTACTGGCTGTTCCGGCTCATGCCCGACGGTTTCGGCCCGTACTGGAACGAGACCTTCGCCGACCGGGGCATGGACCCCCCCGGCCTGGCCGGCGCAGCCGCGTTCACCGCCAACGCCCTGCTGCGCACGGGCTGGTCATTCGACTTCTTCGAGGTGTTCCAGTACAGCGTCACTCCCATCTACCCCGTGTCGTTCGGCGCCAAGTGCAGCGTGTGGTCGTTCCGGGTGATGACCACGGTGCTCATGGTGTGGGGCGGCAAGCAGTACTGGGATCGCCGCTCCTTCGTCAAGCGCCAGATCGAAGCGTTCGAGGGGAAACACGCGGAGGCAGCGGTGGAGAGCCTGCGGCGCGTGGGCCGGTTTTCGGCGCGGTTCCTTCTCATCGCCCTGAAGGACGGCTCGCCCGACAAGCGACAAGGCGCGGCGCAGACCCTCGGCGCGCTCAAACACGCCCCGGCGGTGCCCGCGCTCATGGACGCCCTGAAGGACAAGGACAAGTTGGTTCGGAACAACGCCGCCGAGGCACTGGGGAAAATCGGTTCCGCGGCGGTGCCCGCGCTCATGGACGCCCTGAAGTACGAGGACGACGGCGTTCGGGAAGCCGCCGCCGAGGCGTTGGGGGAAATCGGCCCCGAGGCAAGGGAGGCGTTGCCCGCGCTCACGGACGCCCTGAAGGACGAGAACTGGCTTGTTCGGAGCGTCGCCGCTAACGCGCTGGGGAAAATCGGCCCCGAGGCGTTGCCCGCCCTCGCGGACGCCCTGTACGACGAGGACGCCATCCTTCGGTTTCACGCCGCCGCCGCGCTGGGGGAAATCGGCCCCGAAGCGAGGGCGGCGGTGCCCGCTCTCATGGACGCCCTGAAGGACGAGGACAGCCGCGTTCGGCGCAACGCCGCCGAAGCCCTGGGGAAAATCGGCCCTGGGGCGAAGGCGACGGCACCCGCGCTCACGGACGCCCTGAAGGACGGGAACTGGTCGGTTCGGGAAGCTGCCGCCGGGGCGCTGGGGGAAATCGGCCCCGAGGCGAGGGAGGCGGTGCCCGCGCTCGCGGACGCCCTGAAGGACGGGAACAACAACGTTCAGATCCACGCCGCCGTGGCGCTGGGGGAAATCGGCCCTGGGGCGAGCGCGGCGGTGCCCGCCCTCACGGACGCCCTGAAGGACGAGGACAGCGACGTTCGGCGCAACGCCGCCAGCGCGCTGGGGAAAATCGGTCCCGCGGCCAAGGAGGCGGTGCCCGCGCTCACGGGCACCCTGAAGGACAAGTACTTCAGGGTTCGGTGGTGCGCCGCCGAGGCGCTAGGGAAAATCGGCCCCCAGGCGAGGGCAGCGGTGCCCGCGCTCATAGACGCCCTGAAGGACGAGATGGTCGGCGTTCGGTTCACCGCCGCCACGGCGCTGGGGAAAATCGGCCCCGATGCCAGGGAGGCGGTCCCCGCGCTCATGGACGCCCTGAAGGACGAGGACAGCGACGTTCGGGAAGCCGCCGCCGAGGCGTTGAAGAAAATCCAACATGGCGGTGAGGAACAGGGCTGATCGCTGACGAGTGCCGAGTTTTCGGACTCGGGGCAACTTCTGAAAATTGCCCCGGCCCCGCCGGGTGTCACGGGCGGTCAAATGCGATTGCCCTGATCCCACAACCTCCCGCTTGTGGCAATCCCCTACCGTCCTACGAAATCCATACGCTTTCATAGATAACCGTTCACCTGGGAAGGGTGGGCGAGCGCCGACGTTCGGCGCGAAGCGCCTGGGAGTGCGGGGGCTTGCCACCGCTCTGGTCCGTGCGGGCTTGCCCGCGCTATGAAGTTCGGAACACGATTCGAAACGGAAGGCGGGCCGGCGCAGATGGGGCCAAAAGTGGGAAGATCGGTCAGGGCGCGAGCGCGCGGGGAGGCGCGCCGGCGTTCTGGGAGCGCATCTCGTAAAAGCGCCAGGCGTTGAGCGTGAGCGAGTGGTTGATGGCCCCCTCGCGGATCCAGGCGTTGAGGGCGGCGGGCGTGGCTTCCAGCATCTCGACCTCTTCATAGGCGTCGAAATGGGGCTGCGCCTGGTGGACGAGGCCGGTGGCGAGGAAAGTGAAACACCAGGTGTCGATGAACGCGGGGTTGGGGCGCACCTTGCCCAGCGGAGTCATCTCGGCCGCGGCGTAGCCCGTCTCTTCCAGCAGTTCGCGGACGGCGGCGGCGCGGGGGTCGGCGTCGCGGGCGTCGACGATGCCGGCCGGGAACTCAATGGTGACCTCCCGCGTGCCGTGGCGGTACTGGCGCACGAGGATCACGCTCCCGTCGGGCTTGACGGGCACGACGTTGACCCAGGGGCGAGCCTGCAACACGTAGAAGTCGCGGCGCGCGCCGGCGCGCTCGAACCGCACCCAGTCGCGGCGCAGCGTGAAGATGCGGCAATCGTGGAGATTCTCGGAAGCCTCCACCCGCCACTTGCTGAGCAGGGGATCAGCCATGATGTCGGACCGTGAGGATCAGCGCTGAGCCGGATCGGCGGGGGTGAAGGCGAACTCCTCCCGCCGCTCGTCCCAGGCCACGCGATAGCGGGCGTTGAGGAAGGCCGGCCCGCCGTCTTCGATGATGGAGATGACCAGCACCTTGTTCTGGAACTGCTGGCCAGCCATCGGCGAGACCGCGAACGTGAATGCGCCGGCCCCTCCCGGGGCCAGCGAGAGCAGGTAGTCGCGCGTGTCGATCCCCAGCGCCGGCACGGCCAGTTTCCCGCGCAACGCCGCCTGCCGGCCGGTGTTGTTCCGGAGCATGAGGTTGAAGCGGTGGCGCTGCTCCCCCCCCGCCGCGCCGGCGGCCGGCGGGCGGGCGGGGACGGCGGTGAAGTTCTGGACGGCGAGGTCGCTGGTGACGCTCACGTCCATGCCGCGCTCGACCTCGTAGGCCTTGTCGGTTTTGAAGGAGGCGACCGCGACGACGCGCTCCACGCCCGCCTCCTGCGAGATGGCGGGCTTCACCTGGAAGGGTTGTTCGTAAGACTTGCCCGGTTCCAGCACCGGCAGCCGCACCTCGCGGCGGTTGCCCTCCAGCCCCTGGACCCAGCCTTCGGGGAAGACGATGGCCGCGGCGCCGGCGAGCGGGCGGTCGAAGTGGTTGGTGATCTCGAACGTGAGCGTCTGCTCCTGGCGACGCGCGGCGACCGCGCCCTCTTTGAAGCGGATGGAGGCGTAGGTGCGCAGCAGCGGGGCGTTGCCCCCCACCAGAAAGACCACGCGCTCCTCGGCCGACGGCAGAAAAGTGATCTTGCCGCGATGGTCGGAGAAGCGAGGTTGCTCGTTGCCCCAGAGGTCCACGGCGCGCACGGCGTCGCCGAAGTAGAGTTCTTCCTCCACGAGGTCCTGGGCGAGCGGCCAGTAGGCGAAGACGTACTCGTCGCCCGGCCCGCTCGCGGTCGCCGGCGCGCCTGGGGAGGCCGGCGCGGCTTTCTTCCGGAAGAGGAAGGAGCGAATTTTGTCGCCGTTCTTGAGGCGCACGGGGGTGGGGTCGAGGGCCGCGCCCGACAACATGTCGTTGAGCAGGCGGAAGGTGAGAAAGAGCGGATTGACCTTGAGGTTCAGGTCTACGAGGCCCTGTTCGTCGTGGGCCAGGTGAGAGACCAGGATGGCGTTCTGGCCGGCGGCCTTGGCAAGGATGGCCTTCCTGGCGAAGTCCGCGGCCTGTTCCTGGCTGGCGCGCGCGCCCGCCCCAGCCGGCACGCGCCGGGGTTCGATGGAGAGTTCCGAACGTGCGCCGGCGGGGAGTTTGACGAGCGCCAGGCGTTTCCGCATGTCGTCCGGGGAGAGCGCGGCGGGAACGAAGAGCGTGTAGACGGTGTTCGGGCCGAGGTCGGGAAGCGTGGCGTTCGTTCCGGCGCGGGTGAGATCGGCCAGGTTGACGGGCACGTGCCGCTCGGCGAAATCGGCCACCGATTTGAAGAGGTCGTTGATCGGCTTGAAGGCCGCGGGGAGCGTGGCGGGGTCGGAGAGCGTGGGGTCGTCGTCGGGCGCGATCTGGAAGGCGGCCACGGTGGGGGAGTAGGTGCGCAGCGCCCCGTCGGCCTCCTTGAGCATGCCGGCGCCAGGGTCAGCCAGGAGGTCGCGGACGCCGACGTACCGTTTTCCCGGAAGCCCGCCGTGGAGGGCGGGGCCGAAGGTGTAGGCCACGCGCTGGCCGTGGAGCGACTGCGTCAGCGCCAGCAGCCGTTTGTGGGTTTCGCCGGAAAGATCGGCCGGCGCTTCGTCGGGCCAGAGGGCGATCTTCAGCGCCCCGCACCGCGCGCGCTCCAGGAAGCGCGAGACGGGCGCGAAGTCGCGGTCGTCGCGGAAGTGCAGCGTGGCGCCGAACTCGCCCGCCGGCGGTGGCGGCGAGCCGGACGCGGCCGCGGCGCCGCCCAGGAGGGCGAACTTGATGATCCGCCCCTCGGGCGCGGTGATCGGCAGGCCGCGGTGGCGCAGGTGGAAGTGCAGTTGGTAGTAGCCGCCGGGCAAGGTCTCGCGCGAGACCTTGAGGGGAATGCGGTGCTCGAACTCGCCGTCGGCGTTGGAGCGAAGGAGGCCCTTGAAGTCGTCGAAATCGGTCTGCGAGTTGTAGGCGAGGCGCGGCTGGCCGTCGAGGTCCCGCACCTCCAGCGCGAACTCGAAGCCGGCGCGGTCCCGGTCCAGGCCGCGCACGTTCACCTTGAGGTCCAGGGCGCCGGTCTCCGGGAAGGCGACGACGTTGGTCACGACTGAAAGCACCGCCGACGGGTCGCCGGCGCCGCCGCCGGGGCGGGAGCGGGGGACGAACGAGAGCGTGACGCTCGGCTCGGGGATGAGGGCGATGTCGTCCACCCAGGCCTCGCCGTCGATGTCCTGTTCGCGCCCCTCCACCAGGAGAAGAAGACGAAAGAAAGCCACGTTCGAGCCGATGTCCTCGATCCGCCGGCGGATGAGCGTCCAGTCCGGGGCGGTGAGGCCGAAGGCCAAGCGCTGGTCAGTCTCCGACACGCCGGTGGTGAGCACCAGGTTCTCGCCCTCCTTCGCGGGACGGCCGTCGATGGTCACCGGGCGCTCCTCGCGGTCAAACGGCTCCACCGCCAGCGCCAGGTGCTGGCGGCGAAGGTTGCGGGTGCGCGCCCATCCCTGGAGGATGTAACTTTTCGCGGGCCGGATGATGAGCAGGCGGGGCCGCACCACCTGCCAGGCGACGTTAAAGCCGTTGGTCTCCACGTGGAAAGACTGCCCGGCCCCGCCGTGGAAGATGGTCTGGTCGAGCGAGAGGCGCGAGAAGGGCATGTACCCCCTCTGCGCCGTGAACGGCGGCTGATCGATGGCGGGCCGCGCCCAGCCCATGGGCAGGTTGTCGAGCGTCAGGCGCTCGGTCTCGTTGAAGTCTTCGACGAAGTGGGGAACCTTGGACTCCTCGAAGCGCACGTCGTCGATGAACACGTCGCCCGTCCCGGCGGAACCGGAGACCTTGATGCGCAACCGGGCGAACTGGGCGTTCACCGGGATGTCGAACAGGGGGGTGGAGATCTCGTCCCAGTCACGATCGGGCGGCGTGGTTCCCCGCTTGACCTCGCTCACCGGGAGCACCACCAGCGGGGTCTCCAGTTCGCCCCGGGCGCTGGACTCATAGAACTCCACGAAAAACTCCACATGGCTCTTGCGATGGGCGAGCCCGAGCAGGCGCAGGAAGGCGCCGAAGTGGTAGGACTTCGAGGGATCGATGCGCATGAAATCCGCGGAGCGGACGTATACCCCCTCCTCCTCGCAGTGTTCGTTGTCGTCATACCTGGAGCCGTCGCTCTTGGCGCCCTCGCCCGCCTGCATGTCGACGTTCAGCAACCACTGTTCCCGCGTGAAGTTGGGCACCTGGCCCGCGGCGATCAGTTTCAGAAACAGTTCCGACGCCACGATGAGTTGCCGGTCGCTCTCCGGAAAGAGTTGCGCGCAGTCGTCCACCGCGCGGCCCACGTCGCCCGCCACGCCGCGCAGCGCCGCGCGCAGGTCGCGGTCCTGGGCCACCTTCTCCTTCAGCGCCCAGTCGCGTTCCCACGATCGGTCGCCCAGCGCCACCAACTCGCCCACCATCTTCTCCACCAGCGGGGCGGGGAAGCCGGTGTCCACCAGGCGCTTCTGCACGCGAGCGCGCTTGTCGGGGCGCAAGCCCAGGTCGAGCAGGTCCTGGATCGCCTCCGCCCGCACGGCCTGATCCGTCGGCGTGCGCAACAACTCGATGTTACGGTACGCCGGCCGCAGGTAGCCCCAACGCACGTGCAGCACCCGGCTGCCCCGCACCGGGATGCGCTTGAGATCGCCCTCCGCCGCCGGGAAGAAGGCCTCGTACCGCGGCTCGTAGGCCACCGCCTCGGGACGGGGCATCGTCCGGAACGGCGACATCTTGAGCGGCAAATAGAGCGGCCCCCGGTAGGGCCACGCCTTCTTCCCACCGGGGAGCGACCACTCCCGCAGCGCGTCGTCGGGGAAGGTGTCGTCGCGGTTGAAAACGGCCTGCCCGGACGAACCCGTCAACTGCCGCGGCGCGCGGCGCACCGTCTCCGCGTCGTCCCGCTTGGGATCCAGGAAGAAGGGCTGCACCAGCCACTGCTTGCGCTGGTCGACCTCATCCGGCTTGCCCTCGGCGATCACCTCGAACCCCGACACCGCCGCTTGCCCGCGGGCGACACCCGGCGCCAGAACCGCCAGCAGGGCCAGCGCCGACGCCCACGCCCACGCCCACGCCGGCGCGCGGATGGCCCCGCCGATACCAAGGTGACGCCCGATCATGTGTCCGCCGCTCCTGGAACGCCGGAAGAGAGACCTCGCCCGCGGAACTCTTGATTGTAACCCCCTACCGCGCGCGAACAACATCCCCTTCGATGAGCAAGTCGCCTCCCACCCGCCGGACGGTCGGCTCCGCCAGGCGCCAAGCGGCGTCCGGATGCGGAACGCCGACGCCGCCCACCGGCCCCACCGCGTGGGCGCCGCCGAAGATCAAGCCCGGAGCCACGAAGACGGCGGCGCGGTCCACCACGCCGGCGTCAAACGCGCCGCCCAGCACCCGCGCTCCGCCCTCGACCAGCACGTGCGTCACCATCCGCCGCCCCAGCGCCCGCAACACTTCGCGCCACGCCAGGCCGTGGCCGCGATCCTTCGGCACAGCCTCGACCTGGACGCCGAGCCGTTCCAGCGCCCGGCGTCGCGTGGCGGACGCGCCCGGCGCGTGGAACACCAGCACCGGCGCGGACCGCGCCGTGCGCGCCAGCGCCGACCGAAGCGGCAGGCGCAGGCCGCTGTCCAGGACCACCCGGAGCGGTTGGCGGCCGGCCAACGCGTACCGCGGTCCGAAGCGGGCGGTGAGCATGGGATCGTCCGCCAGCACGGTGCCGATGCCGACCACCACCGCTCCCGCGAGCGCGCGCAGCCGGTGGGCCGCGCGGCGGGCCGGCTCGCCCGTGATCCAGCGCGACTTCCCCCGGTTGGTGGCGATGCGGCCGTCAAGCGTCATCGCCCACTTGGCCGTCACGGTCGGCATCCCCGTGAGATACAAGCGCCGGAAGGGAACGATGAGCGCCTCGCAGGCCCGGCGGGCGGGAGCGTCCGCCGACGCCCACGTCACCCCCACGCCGGCGGCGGCGAGGCGGCGCAGCCCGCCGGCATGTTCGGGAAGGGGGTCGGCCACGCCGGCCACGACGCGCGCCACGCCGGCGGCCAGGATGGCGTCCACGCACGGGGGCGTTTTGCCGTAATGGTCGCACGGCTCCAGCGTGACGTACAACGTGGCGCCGCGGGCCGCGCGGCCGGCGCGGCGCAAGGCAACGATCTCGGCGTGCGGTCCGCCGAAGCGGGCGTGGAACGATTCGGCGACCACGCGGTCGCGGCGGACCAGAAGCGCGCCGACCATGGGGTTCGGCTCGACGGCCCCGCGGCCGCGGCGCGCGAGCCGCGCGGCGCGCAGGAGGAGGGCGTCGTCCCGCGGCGACCACGCGCGGTCCAGGCCGGCGAAGGCTGTCATGCGCGGTCAGGAAATCCCCAGCACGCGGCGGTTTTTCGCCCGGTCGGTCTGGACGGAGGCGAAGTCGTCGAAGGCGCGTTCGGTGACGCGGATGATCTGCCGGCGGAGCAACTCGGCGCCCTCGCGCGCGCCCACTTCGGAGTCCTTGAAGGCGCACTCCCACTCCACCACGGCCCACCCGGCGTAGCCGTGCCGGGCGAGACGGGTGAAGATGCCCGTCCAGTCGATCTGCCCGTCGCCCGGCGAGCGGTAGCGGCCGGGGCGGTCTTTCCAGTCCTGGAAGCCGCCGAAGGCGCCGGAGCGGCCGCTGCGGATGAACTCGGCGTCCTTCACGTGGAAGGCGCGGATGAACGGGTGGTAGATGTCGATGTAGTCGAGGTAGTCCAGCCCCTGCAGCACGAAGTGGCTGGGATCGTACAAGATGCGCGCGCGGGGGTGGTCGCCCGTCGCGGCCAGGAAGCGCTCGAACGTGACGCCGTCGTGCAGGTCTTCGCCGGGGTGGATCTCAAAGGCACAGTCCACGCCGCACTCCTCGGCCGTCTTGAGGATGGGCGCCCAGCGCCGCGCCAGTTCCGCGAAACCCTCCTCCACCAGCCCCGGCGGCCGCTGCGGCCACGGGTGGAAGAAGGGCCAGAGCAGCGCTCCGCTGAACGTGGGCATGGCCGAACAGCCGAGGTTGCGAGAGGCCCGCAGCGCCAGTTTCACCTGCTCCACCGCCCATTTCTGGCGAGCGGCGGGCTTGCCGCGCACCTCCGGGGCGGCGAAGGCGTCGAACAACTCGTCGTAGGCGGGATGGACGGCCACCAGTTGCCCCTGGAGATGGGTGGAAAGTTCGGTGACCTCGACCCCCAGTTCCGCGAGTCGGCCCTTATAGTCGTCGCACCAGGCACGGGACTTCGCCGCCTGGGCGAGATCGATGGCTCGCGCGTCCCACGTGGGAATCTGCACCCCCACGTAGCCGATCTCTTTCGCCCACTTCGCCGCCGTCTCGATGGTGTTGAACGGCGGCTTATCACCCATGAACTGGGCGAGGAAGATGGCCGGACCGCGGATGGTTTTCATCGGTGAGAAAAGGGACTTTCGCAGGCGGTTCACGCGCAGGCGTGTTGACGGCCGGCAGAATCGGCTATTATTGCGTCGCGGGGCGAAAATGCCACCGTGAACTTCCGGCGGGACACCATGACTGACGAAAAGTTCATCCGGTACGTCATCCTGCTCTCCGTCCGACCGGGGCAGAAGCCGACGGAAGCATTGATCCGGGCCCATGTCGCGCACCTCAAGGAACTCGACAAGCGGGGGCAATACGTCCTGGGCGGCCCCTTCCAGGACTATAAGGGCGGGATGCTGATCCTGAAGGCCGCATCGCGAGAGGAGGCCAAGCGCACCGCCGAGGCGGACCCTTTCATCCGGGACGGCTTTGAAACCTACGAATTGAGGACCTGGGAACTCTCCTGCGAAGAAAACAACCATATGGGAATGGGATGAGACTCGGGGCGGCCCTGGCCCTCCTGCTCGCGTGCCCAGCGCAAGCCTCGGAAACCGCCTCGTTCGTGGATATCCCGCGCCTGGATTCCGCTCCCAGCCTGGATGGGGTTCTGGATGATCCCGCCTGGTCGAAGGCGGCGCGCGTGGGCGCGCCGTCCTCGGAGCGCGGACGTGTTCTTTCCGCGCAGGGGGCGGCGCGGGTGGGCGGGCTGATGCAATTCCAGCCCAAGGAAGGCGTCCCCATGAGCGAGGAGACCGCGGCTTTCCTGGGTTTGGAGTCTTGCGTGACCGCATCGTTCGGGGAACTTCGAGACGTGCTCCGCCGCTGGTTTCCCGTGAAACCCACGCGCTGATTCCCCGTGCCTCTTCCGAGAGATACTCCGCGACTTCGCTTTAGGGAAAACCCGAGGCTGGAATCTCGGCGCTGTGTCCTCGGCGCTTGGCATGCCCGGCATGCGCGCTCACACCACCACCACGATCTCCCGCGCCGCGGCCAGGGCGTCGGCGTCCATGGTGGGGGGAGTTTCGCCGATCGTGAGGGCGTAGTTCTCGCACACCAGGTCGCGGGTCAGCGCCTCCACGCCGGCCAGCCGCGCGCGCAGTTCGTCGCGTTCCGTGGTCAGTTGGGCCACCAGGGCGTCGCCGCCGGAGATCCCGGCCTCGCCCGCCAGCGCCTGGGCGGCCATGAGCCGCCCCTGAAGGTCAGACACCTCGTCCTGCAACTGCACCATGCGCGTGGTGCACTCCTGCTGGAAGCCGCGCGCCTCGTCGAGCAGTTGCCGGGCCACGGCGTGATCCGCGCGCAGGCGCTCCAGTTCCAGCATCTGGTGGCGGAGGGCGGCCTTGCCGGCCGGGGTGGAGAGCATCTTGACGTCGATCTCGCCGGCCTCGTTGACTAGGCGCGCGATCTCGCTCTTGGCGTCGACGGCGTTCTTGAGTTTCGCCTCCAGGTCGGCGACGCGCCCGCGCAGGCCGCGCTCGCGGCCGTCTTTCTCTTCGATCTTGCCGAAGAGGATGGTGGTCTGCCGGGCGACGTCGTCGAGCATCTTGCCGGCTTCGAGGCCCTTCTTGTTGTCGGGGAGGCCGTCGCGAACCTTCTCGATCTGCGAACCCATCAGGGCGCGCGCCCGGGCCAGGGCTTCCTGCACCTGCATCGCCTTCTGGTGGTCGGCCAGCAGTTGGCTGAAGAGTTCGCGGGCGTCGCCCGACAACCCCGCCGCCTCCTGGTCGAGGAGCAGGCTGGACTTCTGGCCGATGGCGCGTTTCACGGCGTCATCGATCAGTTCCATGATTTTCTGTTCGTCGATGACGCGGACGTTCTGGTGGCCGGCCTTCTTGAGGTCGTCGAGGGTGGTTTTCTTGGAGCCGCCACGAATGACGTCGCGGATGTCTTTTTTCATGGGCGGCGCTCCTCCGGGCGGGGCGATCACCGGGGCCGGCGCGCCCCGGCGACCCCCGGCGCGGCCCCTATCCGCGCTGGTTCAGGGGCACGTAGGGCCGTTTGGTGGGGCCGGTGTAGACCTGGCGGGGGCGGCCGATGCGGGAATCCTTGTCGAGCATCATCTCGCGCCAGTGGGCGATCCAGCCGGGGAGGCGGCCGAGCGCGAACATGACGGTGAACATGTCGGTTGGAATACCCAGCGCGCGGTAGATGACGCCGGAGTAGAAGTCGACGTTGGGATAGAGTTTCCGGGAGATGAAGTAGTCGTCGTTAAGGGCGATGCCCTCCAGTTCCTTGGCGATCTCCAGCAACGGGTCGTTGATGCCCAGGCGGGAGAGGAGCGTGTCGGCGGCGCGTTTGATGATGTTGGCGCGGGGGTCGAAGTTCTTGTAGACGCGGTGGCCGAAGCCCATGAGACGTTCGGTGGCGTTCTTGTCTTTCACGCGGGCCACGAAGTCTTTGAGCGGCGTTTTCTCGTCGTGGATGCGCGTGAGCATCTCGATCACGGCCTGGTTGGCCCCGCCGTGGAGCGGCCCCCACAGCGCGCAGATGCCGGCCGCGATGGAGGCATAGAGGTTGGCCCGGGCGCTGCCCACCAGCCGCACGGTGGAGGTGGAGCAGTTCTGCTCATGATCGGCGTGCAGGATGAGCAGCAGGTTCAGCACGTCGTCCTTGGTGGGGTCCAGGAAATACGGCTCCGCCGGCACCGCGAACATCATGTGCAGGAAGTTCCCGCAGTAGGAGAGGTGGTTCTGCGGGTAGATGAACGGCTGGCCGACCGACTTCTTGTGCGAGAACGCGGCGATGGTGGGCAGTTTCGCCATCAACCGGATGATGGAGAGGTGGATCTGCGCCGGCTCCGGAGAGGTGAGCGCCTCGTAGTAGTAACTCGACAGCGAAGCAACCATGGCCGACAGAATGGCCATGGGGTGCGCGGTGGTCGGGTAGCCGTCGAAGAACTGCTTGAAGTCCTCGTGGAGCAGCGTGTGCCGCTTGATCTCCCGCTCGAACCCGTCGAGTTGCTGGCGGGTGGGCAGTTCGCCCCAGATCAGGAGGTAGGAGGTCTCCAGGAAGTTGGAGCGCTCCGCCAGTTCCTCGATGGGAATGCCGCGGTAGCGCAGCACCCCGCTCTCGCCGTCGAGGTAGGTGATGGCCGATTCGCACGCGCCGGTGTTGGCGTAGCCCGAATCGAGCGTGATCAGCCCGCTCTGGCCGCGCAGCTTGGCGATGTCCACCGCCTTCTCGTTCTCCGACCCAACCTTCACCGGAAGGCTGTAGGTCTTCCCGCCATACTTGAGTTCCGCGGTTTCGCCCATGACGCTACTGCTTCTTGACGAAGAAGTTGTCGATGACTTCGTTGCGATACTTGTCAGCGAAGTCGAACACGGCCTCCACCTTCTCGCCACTTTTGAACTTGTCGGTGCTCATGGGCCACTGCTTCTCCCCGTCGACCGGAATGGCCTTCACGGTGATCGAGATTTCCTTGTCGGTGGTGGCGGAGCAGGATCGGTTGCCCTGCCGCAACTCCAGGTTGATGTTCCCCTCGGTGTAGGGGAAGCCGGCGGTGTTCAACACCACGGTGACCGACTGCCCGGCGATGGAGGTGTTGGGCCGCGGGGCGCTGGTCTCCACGTAAATCACCTTGGTGGGGTCGATGCCGTAGCGCACCTTGTACGTCAGGTTGTCGATCTGGCCGTTGTTGTAGGTCACCTTGATGGTGTAAGTCTCCAGTTCCTGCGGCGTCTCCGGCAACTCGATGCCGAAGTTCAGCCCCGTGTAGTGAAGGTACTTGTCGCACGGGCTTTGCCCCAGGATGAAGGTGCCCACCGCCGTCGTGGTGGCCACCGGGTCCTGGGTGGGCGACTGCAACACGTCTTTCAGGCACTTCCCGGTGACGGCCACTTCCTTGATGCCGGTCTTGTACTTCTCGTCGCCGGTCTGCACCTCCAACCCCAGGTAGACCTTCTTCGTGACGACGTTGTTGTCGTCCGTCTTGCGCACGAAACGGATGATGGTGTGGTCGACCACGCCGAACCCGTTGCCCGCGAACTTCCACCCGTCGGTTTCCCAGATGAAGCGCAGGTTCTTCTCTTCCGAGGTCTGGTCGTAGATGACGCGGTCGCGCCCGTCGGCCGTGAAGCGCACCACCTGAAGCCAGGTGCAGACGGCGGTGTCGCCGTCCACGGGCTTGGGGTTGGAGGCCACGGTGGTGGGCGTGACGCCGGCGTTGGTGGCCAGGAAAGAGACGCTCACGTTCGACACCTCCACCCGGCGGTTCACGGCGTCGCCCATGTTGGTGAAGATGTCGCCCGACGACGCGGCCCACGCCGTCTTGTCCACCCCGCCGTGCAACAGGTTGGTGTGCAGGTACTTCTGGAAGCCGCTGGGGTTCTTGTCGGCGTTCATCCGCGCCTGCAGATAGGCCCGCACCGCCGCCTTCACGTCGTCGGTCACCGTGGTCGCCGGCGGCGCGCTCGCCGCCGCGCCCGCGGCGGCGCCGTCAACCGTGGCCTTCGGCGCGTACCCCGGCGCCGTGGTGCTGATGCGCGGATCGCCGTTCGCCCACAGCGTCAACACGCTCTCGCCGGCCGCGGGCGTCGAAACCCCCTGGTTGAGCACCGCCAGGTAGCCGTCGATCGATCCGTTCACCGCGGCGTCGGATCGGTTCTGCACCGTGGCCCAGAGCGCGTCGTAGTCGATCCCCGGATTGCCCGCCCGCAGCGACGCGGCCAGCGCGGCGTTCGACGCTAGCGCCAACCCCAGCCGCGCCCCTAGCATCTGCCGCGCCAGTTCCACGAAGGCCGAGGTGAGAGGCGTGATGGTGGGGAAGGTGAACCGCCCGCCCGCCACCCCCTTGCCGCTGACGTTGCGCGCCAGGTGCTGGAAGACCTGCCCGTTGCGCGCCGACACCCCCGACACCACCGCGTCCGCCCCGGTGGGGAAGCCGGTGACGTTGAACGCGAAGACGCCCGAAGCGTTCGTTGTCGTCTTGTAACTCTGCCCGGTGGAGAGCGCCAGCGTCACCTCCAGCCCTTTCACGGCCTCGGTGTAACTGGCGAGCGCGCTGTGCTGCGACGACTTGGAGTCCTGCCGCGTGAGCGCCGCCGACGCCGTGGGCAGGTTGGAGATCACCGTGCCGGTGACCTGGATGTTCTCGCTGCCGGCCGTTCCTCCCGCGCCGCCGATCACCCCCAGGTTCTCGATCTGGGTGGCGTCACACCCCTGGACCGCGACGAGAGCCGCGGCGAGCACGACGCCCGGAAAGGCCTGGAACACCTTCGGGAGCAGCATGGCGAACCTCTGCATGGCCACCTCGCCGTAGAGCCGCGCGGACCGGGAGGCGGCGACGTCCGGCCGACTCCCGGCCGCGAGATCGCCGCCCGGTGGAACGCGCCACATCGCGTCGTCCCGGGCCGCTGGTGCGGTTCCCACTCCCACCCTGAAACTCTATCCCCGTTCGCGGTCGCGTTTCAACGGGGAAATGGCGTCGCCGCCTTTTCCCGCTCGCGATCCACCAGCGCCCGGAAACGCTGGAAGAGGTACATCGAGTCGTGGGGGCCGGGGGAGGCTTCCGGGTGGTACTGCACCGAGAAGATCGGCAGGCTCGTGTGCGCCAACCCCTCGACCGTGCGGTCGTTGAGGTTGACGTGGGTGACCTTCACCTCGGCCGGCAGCGACTCAGCGTCCACCGCGAAGCCGTGGTTCTGCGCCGTGATCTCCACCTTGCCGGTGGTAAGGTCCAGAACCGGCTGATTGCTGCCGTGGTGGCCGAACTTCAACTTGAAGGTCCGTCCCCCGAACACGTGCCCCAGGATCTGATGCCCCAGGCAGATGCCGAACATGGGGACCTTCCCCACCATCTTCACCACGGTGTCAAAGATGTACGGAAGCGCGGCCGGGTCGCCCGGACCGTTCGACAGGAACACCCCGTCCGGGCGCAGCGCCAGCACCTCGCCGGCCGTGGCCGTGGCCGGCACGCGCGCCACCCGGAACCCCTGCTCCACCAGCGAGCGCAGAATGTGATGCTTCATCCCGAAGTCCATCGCCGCCACCAGCGGCGCATCCCCGCCGGGCGGCGGAGGGAACTGGAACGAGAAGGGGGTGTTGCGGCCGCTCGTCCACGGCTCGCTCTTGCGGATGGAGACCTCGCGGACGAAATCGGTCCCTTGCATGGGGGGCGAGTTCTCCGCCTTGCGGCGCAGCGACCCCGGATCGAGATCGGTGGACGAGATCACGCCGCGCTGCGCGCCCACCTCCCGCAGATGGCGGGTGAGCGCGCGGGTGTCTACCCCGTCGATCCCCGGCACGCGGTGGCGCAACAGGTAGGTCTCCAGGGAGGCCTCGCTGCGGAAGTTCGACGGCAGGCGCGTGCACTCCCGAACCACGAACCCGCGCAGGAAGAGCCCGCGCGACTCGGCGTCAGCCTCGTTCACCCCATAGTTGCCGATGTGGGGACAGGTCATCACCACGATCTGGCCGGCGTACGACGGGTCGGTCAGCACCTCCTGATAGCCGGTGAGCGAGGTGTTGAAGACCACCTCGCCGGTGGTCTCGCCGCGGTGGCCGAACGCCCGCCCGCGAAACGCGCGGCCGTCTTCAAGCACCAGCAACGCCGGGTCGGTCATGTTGAGGGTCGGGGGTCAGGCGGAGTACCGCGGTGTT
>JACQVU010000250.1 GCA_016209585.1 Planctomycetota bacterium | reverse complement strand
GTTCGCCCTCGCGCGTCACCCTCGGGACGAACTCCCCGCCCGCCGCCCCCGCCGCCGGCGGCGCCGCGAGCCGCACGGGCAGCATGGCCTCAAGCGGGGTCTCGGCGTAGCCGCCCTCCTGCAGGGCGCGCGCCGCGCCCAGCACCAGCAGCCCGCGCCCCTTGTCGCTCACGAAGCGGTCGAGGTGGCCGAGTTGCTCCGGCCCCATGAAGGCCGGGTCGACGTCGCCGAAGATGACGGCGTCGTACTTCAGCAACTGCTCCCAGGTGAACGCGACGCCCGTCACGCCGCCCTCGATGGTGGTTTGCAGTTCGAACAGCGGCGTCTTCCCCTTGCGCACCAGCAGCGTGTAGGCCAGGTCTTCATCCTCGTGTTTCAGATATTTCTGGAGCCGGGAGAACTCGAACCCCAGCCGCCCTTCCAGGTAGAGCACCGCGAACTTCGACGCCCGAACCTCCTGCGTGAACACCTCGCGGTTGTTCTGCGTCAGCGTCTCGCGCGGGTCCGGCTCCACCGTGACCTCGTAGTCGCGCCGGCCGGCGGCGTCGGGCACGTACTCCAGCGTCACCTCCGCCCGCAACCCCCCGGGCGGGAACTCCGCGCTCCCCGCGGCCACCGAGCGGCCCCCGGTGGTCAGCGTCACCGCCACCGGCGTCGCCGGCTCGCCGGGCTGCGCGCTGGAGCGCGTCAGCGTGACCCGCACCCGCTCGCGAATGCCCGCGTACGCCACGCTGTTGGCCTTGACGTCGGCCACGGCCAGGTCCACGAAGCGCGGGTTGTTGCGGATGTCGCTGCCCACCCCCACCACGTAAAACGGCGCCCCCAGTGACTCCGCGTAGGCCGGCAGCGAGCCGGGGCGGTTCTCCGCCCCGTCGGTCACCAGCACCACGGCCCGCACCCCCTCCGTCCCCGCGCGCCGCGCCACCGCCCGGACAGCCGTGGCCAGGTCGGTTCGCGGAGCCTCCGCGGCGAACGCCGACGACCTCGCCCCCGCGGCCTCCGCGGAGAGGAAGTCGCGCGCTTCCGCGCCGTCGTGCACCCCGTAGCCCTCGACCGTGAAGTCGGCCGCCAGGCGCGGCGCGACGGCCCCCAGATCGCCCGTGACCACCGCCCGCGCCGCGTCGCTTCGAGAGCGCCCACCCACCGAGTCGCTCACCGTCATGCTGCTCGACCCATCCACCAGCAGCAGCACCCGCGAGGCGCCCTTGTTGATCCGCGCGTACCGCACCACCGGCTCGAACGCCATGGCCAGCAGCAGCCCGATGGCCAGCAGCCGGATCGCCGCCAGCGCCGCCACCGCCCGTTGGCGCCCGACGGAGTAGGGCCGCCAGTAACTGGCCAGCGTGACCAGCAACAGCAGCGCGATCACCGCGATCGCCGCGCCAGGCGACCACCCCGTGGCGAAGGAGAGTTGCAGGTCTTTCACCGCGGAGCCTCCTTCAGCCCGCCCCCGGCGGACTTCGGCGGGCCAACCGCCGGCCGCGTCGTCGTCGCCGGGGGTCGCGGGGCCGGCGCGGCTTTCGCGCCCGGGGCCGCGGCCCCCGCCGGCGCGCCCGCCGCGGCCTTGGCTGGGGCCGCCCGCGAAGCGGCTCCCGCTTCCACCGGGGCCGGGCGGGCCGCCCCAGTGGGGGCCTGCGCCGGCAAGCGGCCGGCGGACGCGGCGGAACCGCCGCGCGCCGCCACCCGTTTGGCTGGCAGGAGCCAGTTGGCGAAGATCGACTCGCCTACCAGCAGCGCGATCGCCGCCCAGAAGAACCAAGGCCACAGGTCGCGCCCGTGGCGGCGGGCCAGAATGCGCGCGCGCAGGCCGGAGAGTTCGTCGGCGGTGACCAGCATCACGTCGCGCGGATCGGCGGCGATGATCTCGGCCAAGTCGGCCGCCGAGCGCGGTTCGGCGGCCGGCGCGGACTCGGCCGCGGTGTCGACGTTCACCACCAGGGGCGAGCGACGTTCGGCGCCGGCCGCGCCTTCACCGGAGGGGCGCCCGCCGCGCGGCGTCACGCGCAGATCGTAAAGGCCCGTCTCCCACGGCGTGAGCGCGGCCAGCGATTCGTCGCCTTTTTTCGCCCCGCTCGCGCCGCCACCGGCCCCGGCGGGCGCGACCAGGCGCCGCTCCTCCCTCCCGCCGGGGTGGACGATCACCACGTCGCACTCGTGCTCCGCCCCCGGCGCCAGCGGCACGGGCGCGCCCGGCGACGCCGCCAGCACCCCCTCCCGGGAGGCTGCGGCGTGCCGCGCCAGCGCCCGCACCAGGGGCAGGTAGACCGCCCGCAGGGGCAGGTTGCCCCAGGAGGCGTCGGCCGGAAAGGCGCAGAAGAGTGAAACCCCCCGCCCCACCGGCTTCTCCACGATGGCCGGGTAGCCGTTGGAGAAGCGCAGCACTTCCCGCGCCGGCTCGCCTTCCCTTGGCTCCAGCCGCAGCCAGCGCACCAGGCGCGGGGAGGTCCAGCCCAGGAGCCCGGCGGGCAGGGCGGGATGGGCCGCCGTGGGCGCCTCGAACGAGATGCCCGGCTGCTCCGCGCCGCCGGCGCCATCCGCGTCGGCCTTGGCCGCGTCGGCGCCCGCGCCGGCGCCCTCGGTGAAGGCGACTCTCGCGGCCGTCAGCGGCGCGCCCCCCGCTGAAAACATCTTGTCGTACTCCTCGCCGTCCACCTGCCCGCCGGCGAAGACCACCAGCCCGCCGCCGGCGCTGACCCATCGCCGGAGGGCGAGCGCGGCCGAGGGGGCGAGGCCGGGCACGTCGAGCAGCAGGACGGCGCGGTACTTCGCCAGCCCTTCCTCCGGCATTTTCGAGGGGTGGACTTTGTCCAACCGGTAGATCGGCGCGCGCGCGCCGGCCGGGCCGGCCGGGGCGTCGGATTCCAGCGCGGCCGCGAGGTAGAAAGAGGCGTCCTGGTAGGGCACGGGCGACGGCGCGCCGTTGACGATGAGCACCGGGGTCTGCTCGCTGACGCGCGCCAGGAAGAACCGCTCGTCGTCGGCTTCCAGCGCGTCGCCGGTGACGCGGACCGAGCAGAGAAACTCGCCAGCCTCGGCGAAGGCGTGGGCGATGGTGGCGGTGGTGGTCGCCCCGGCCTCCACGCGCGCCGGGGGCGCGTCGCGCACCGCCTTGCCGCCCACCACGAGCGAGGCCGTCACCTCGGCCGCGGCGCCGGAGTGGTTGGCGAGCCGCACGGCGATGGTCGTCTCGCGCCCCACCACGAGGGGGGCGACGGGCAGCGACACCTCCTCGATGGCCACGTTGGGCGACGACCCGCGCGCGACGTTGATGAAGGTCACCCGCGCGCCCTGGGGCAGCAGGTCGGCCACCGCCCGCGCGCGGGCGCGGTCGCCGCCCGCCGTCCGGGCCTTGAGACGATCGACGCCGCCGCGCTCCTGCATGTCGGAGATCAGGTAGACCTCGCGGTTCACCATGGTCGAGCGGCCCAGCGCCTCGCCCGCCCGCTCGAACGCCGCCCGCGGATCCCCGGCGGCCAGCGTGGGCGCGCTCTCGTCCAGCGAGAGCGCCAGCGCGGCCGTGTCCCGCGTGAAAAACTCCCCCCCGGGCGCCGGCAACCGCGACAGGCTCAACACCATCGCTTCGTCGCCCGGCTCCAGCGTGCGCAGCACCTCGGCCGCCGCGGCGCGCGCCCGCTGGAAACGGGTGGCCCCCTCCTCCCGGTACCCCAGCGACATCGTGTCGTCCAGCAGCACCACCACGGCGGCGCGCGCGCCGGCCGCGTCGCCCCCGGCCCCGGAGCGCGGCCCGTCGGCCACCGGCCGGGCCAGCGCCAACGGCAGCAACACCAGCGCGGCCGTGCGCGCCACCAGCAGCAGGATTTCCCGCAGCCGACGCCGGCGCGCCAGCCGGGCGTCGATGAGACGCAAGAGCCGCAGCGACGAAAACTTCACCACCTTCGCCCGCCGCCGGTGGATGAGGTGGATGATCAGCGGCAAGCCCGCCGCCAGCAGGCCGAGCAGAAAGATCGGGTTCTGGAAGGCCGGCATCGTGGGCTACCGCAGCCGGGTGCGCTTGCGCAGGTAGTTCCGCAACGCGATGTCGAACGGCGCGCTGGTCGGCAGCATCTGGTAGTCGATGCGCGCCTCCCGGCAGCGCCGCCGGCACTGGGCGACGAACTCGCCCAGCCGCGCGCGGTACTCGTCGGCGTACCACTCGGCGAGCAGGTCCATCCGCTCGCCCGTCTCCAGGTCGCGGAACTCGGTCATGCCCTCGAACGGGAAGTCGATCTCCGCCGGGTCGAACAGATGGAAAACGATGACCTCGTGCCGGTAGTGCTGGAAGTGCGCCAGGCCGCGGAAAATCTCCTCCGGTTCGTCCAGCAGGTCCGAAAAGAGCACCACCAGCCCGCGCCGCTGCACCTGTTCCGCCATGGCATGCAGCACCGCCGGGATGGCGGTGCGGCGGGTGGTGGTGGCCTTTTCTATCACCGTGAGGAGGTTGCGCAGGTGCTGCACCGTGGAGCGCGCCGGCTGTTGGGCGCGGATTTCGTCGTCGAACAGGCAGAGGCCCACCGCGTCCTGCTGGCGGATCATGAGGTAGGCGAGCGACGCGGCCAGGAAGCAGGCGTAGCGCCACTTGGAGATGCCGCGGGAGGCGTAGGCCATGGAGGCCGAGCAGTCCAGCAGCAGGTGGGCGCGGAGGTTGGTCTCTTCCTGGTACTGCCGGATGTAGCCGCGCTCCGAGCGGGCGTAGATGCGCCAGTCGAAGTGTTTCAGGTCGTCTCCGGGAATGTACTCGCGATACTCGGCGAACTCGACGGAGTGGCCGTGGAAGGGCGAGCGGTGCAGACCGGAGACGAAACCCTCCACCACCGCCCGCGCCACCAGTTGCAGGTTGGCCAACCGGGTGAGCGCCTGCGGGTCGAGGTAGGGCGAGAGAGGCATGCGCCAGCGTCAATAGTCGCCTTCCCGCGGAGGCGGAACCTGCTCCAGCAGTTTCTTGATCACGTCTTCCCGCGTGATGCCTTCGGAGTCGGCGTTGAAACTGGTGAAGACGCGGTGCCGCAGCACCGGCAGCGCCACGGCCTTCACGTCGCTGACGCCGGCGGCGGGGCGGCCCAGAAGAATGGCGCGGGCCTTGGCGCCCACCACCAGGTACTGCGAGGCGCGCGGCCCCGCGCCCCACTCGACGCACTCCTTCACGAACGCCGGCGCCCCCGGCTCGTGCGGCCGGGTGGCCCGCGCCAGGTCGGTGGCGTAGGTCACCACGTGGTCGCTCACCGGCACCTGGCGCACCAGTTTCTGCAACTCCATCACCTCCGCGGCCTTCAACACCGCCGTGAGCGTGGCCTCCTGGTCGGTGGTGGTGGCCTTGACGATGCGCACCTCCTCCTCCCGCGTCGGGTAGGAGATGGTGATGTTGAACATGAAGC
>JACQVU010000249.1 GCA_016209585.1 Planctomycetota bacterium | reverse complement strand
TGGAACGTGGACGTGGCCGAGGACGGGGGCGTGAAGTTGAAGGTGGACGAGCGTGGCAACGTGGACTTCCGGGAGATGCACGCCGTGGTGAACGTGCGCGAGGCCGACTTTCTGGTCACGGTCCACGAGCCGACCGTGGCCGAACCGGGAGTCGACGTGTTCGGCCACCCCATCCCCGCGCGGCAAGGGCAGAAAACCGTGATCTCCCGCGGCCACGGCGTGAAGGCCTCGGAGGACGGGCGCCAACTCTTCGCCGAGATCGAGGGGCACGTCGGCTGGAAGCGGCGCACGCTCACGGTGGAGCCGGTGTACGTGGTGAACGGGAACGTGGATTTCGCGGTGGGGAACATCAACTTCAACGGCAGCGTGCACGTGACGAAGGACGTGGCGGACGGTTTCGTGGTGCAGGCCCGGGACTCGGTGGAGGTGGCCGGCACGGTCGGCGGTTCGAAGGTGATCGCCGGGCAAAGCGTCCTCGTGCGCGGGGGCGTGGCCGCCAAGGAGCAGGGCTACATCTCGGCCGGAGACGCCGTGATCACCAAGTTTCTCAACAACGCCGCGGTGGACTGCGGCGGGGACCTGACGGTCGACACGCAGATTGTCAACTCGACCATCAACTGCGCCGGCTGCGTGCGCGCCCCCAACGCCCGGATCGTGGGCGGGGCGGTGGTCGCGCTGGCCGGGATGGAATTGGGCGAGGTCGGCACGCCGGGCGGCACCCGCACCCAACTGCGCGTTACCATCGAGGGGTTCCAGAACGCCGAAATACGGGAGATCGACGCGCAGATCGCCCAGCTGAAAGAGGCCGCCGAGAAGATCCGCGTTCGTATCGCCCCGCTCCTCGAAGACCCGGCCAAGATCAAGGCGCTGAACCAACAGCAGCGCGAAGTGGTGAAGACGCTGGCGCAGAAGATGAACGCGGGCAAGAAGGAGATCGACGCGCTCGTGGCCCAGCGCGCCGACCTGGCCCGCGCCTTCGCCGCCAAACTGAAGCCGGAGATCAACGTGAAGCGGGTGCTTCATCCGGGCGTCGAAATCCTCATCGACGAGTGCCGCGCCATTCTGAACGAACCCGTCATTGGTCCGGTCCGCCTGAAGCCCAACTACACCACCATGGGCATCGCCATTTCCTCCTAGGAGTCTGTCGAGGAAACGCCTGAATTCTCGCGAAGGCTACAACTGATTGTGGTCAACACGATGGCCCCCGTCACGGCACGATCTGCGCCAACCGGGTGACCACGATATCCGTCCCGCCGCGAGCCTTGATCGCGGGAATGAGGCGCGGCAGGTCGGCCCGCACCACCGCGGCCTTCACGGCGTACCCCGCCTCGCCGTGCAGTGGCGAGATGGTGGGGTGGCGCATGCAGGGCAGCGCGCTCACCACGGCCTCCAGGCGGTCGGCGGCGACGTTGACCTCCAGCATCACGCGCTTGCGGGCTTCGAGAACGGCTGAGAGAAGCGTCACGAGGTCATTGACGGCCGCGCGCCGGGCCGGCTCCTTCAGCGCGGCGGGGTGGGCGTAGAGACGGGTGGAGGAGGTCATCAACTCGTCGACGATCTCCAGCCCGTTCGCGGCCAGCGTCGCGCCGGTGGCGGTGTTGTCGACGATGCAGTCGGCGTCCTCCGGCGGGAAGACCTCCGTGGCCCCGTACGAGCGGATGACGGTGGCCTCGAGCCGGCGGCGGCGGATCCAGTCGGTGGCGAGGCGCTCGTACTCCGAGGCGACCAGCAGCCGCGTGCCGGCGGGGCGCGGGGCGGACATGACGCCGGGGGGAGCGGCGGCCACCAGCCGGACGGGGTCGAGGCCGGTGTCGAAGACCAGGGCCAGTTCGGCGCCCAGTTCAGCCACCCAGTCGGCGCCGGCGAAGCCGATGTCGCGCGAGCCGACGTGCAACATCTCAATGATGTTCTGCGGCTTCAGGATTTTCGCCTCGTATTCCGGCAGCGAAACCGTGGGCCGGTAGGCGCGCGGCCCCACCCGCACCTGGATGCCGGCGTCGGCCAGCAACGTGAGCAGGCCCTCCTGCATCCGGCCCTTGGGCAACGCGAGGCGAACGAGCGCGCGGGTCATGACGAAAGGTCGCCGGCTCCTTCCATGCGAGACGTGCCGGCGGCGAACGGCCGGCGCTGTTCGCTGGCGAGCCGCCACCGTAGAATCGGCTCCATGATCTCCATCGATCTCTCCGGCAAGGTCGCGGTGGTCACCGGGGTGGCGAACCGC
Source organism: Planctomycetota bacterium (assembly GCA_016209585.1). Taxonomy (GTDB): domain Bacteria; phylum Planctomycetota; class UBA8742; order JACQVU01; family JACQVU01; genus JACQVU01. Next base: position 1,121 of record JACQVU010000249.1, on the reverse strand, counting down.
CGCTCGATCGCCTTCGCCATCGCCGGCGCGCTCCACGCGGCCGGGGCGCGCATCGTTTTAACCTATCAAGGAGAGCGGATCGAGGAATCGGTCCGCGCCCTGGCGCCGGAGGTGGGCGGCGCCGCGGCGCTGCCCTGCGACGTGACCAGCGACGCCGAGATGGACGCGCTCTTCGCGGCCGTGGAGCGCGAGGCCGGCGGACTGGACATTCTGGTCCACTCCATCGCCTTCGCCGGCCGGGAGGAGTTCGAGGCCCCGTTCGAGAACGCCTCCCGCGCCGGGTTCCTGCGCGCCGCCGAGGTCTCGGCCTTCTCGCTCGTGGCCCTGGCGCGCCGGGCCGCGCCGCTCATGGAGAAACGCGGCGGCGGCGCCGTCGTCTGCCTCACCTTCCTGGGCGGCGAGCGCGTGGTGCCGGGGTACAAAGTGATGGGGCCGGCCAAGGCGCTGCTGGAGGCCAACACCCGCTACCTCGCCGAGTCTCTCGGCCGGCGCAACGTCCGCGTCAACGCCGTCTCGGCCGGCCCCCTGCGCACCTTGTCGCTGGCCGGCATCCCCGGCGGACGCGACCTCCTGGCCACGCTCTCTGAAAAGAACCCCCTCGGCCGCCCCATCACCCTCGAAGAGGTCGCCCACGCCGCGCTCTTCCTCCTCTCGCCGCTCGCCTCCGGCGTCACCGGCGAGACGCTGCACGTCGACGCCGGCTATCACGTGCTGGGCATGTACCCGGCCTGACCTGGCCGAACGCGAGGACGCCCTCACGGGCGCACTACCACCGTTCGTTGTACCGCCGTGAGGCGGTCCGCCGGCTGACGCCCTCACGGGCGCACTACCAACGTTCGTAGTACCGCCGTGAGGCGGTCCGCCGGCTGACGCCCTCACGGGAGCACTACTAACGTTCGTAGTACCGCCGTGAGGCGGTCACGATCGCCGCCCCTACACGCCATGCCTCGCCCCGCGCCCCGCGGCTCGCGCCCCGCGTTGCGCGCTCAACGCCCTCGCGGGCGCACTACGAGCCGGACGCGGCGCGTCACGAGCCGGCGGCAGCCAGCACGCGCTCAGTCACGGCGGGCTGGGGGACACTTTTTTTGTCGCTCTTGCACAGGTCGGGCGCGCCGCCCCGG
>JACQVU010000290.1 GCA_016209585.1 Planctomycetota bacterium | reverse complement strand
CCGCCCCCCCCAGCGCCGCGGTCAATCCTCCGGGTAGACCTTCTCTCCCGCGACCTTATTATACACCTTGCGAGCCTCTTCCTTGATGTTGGGCTGTTCGGCCGGGTCCTCGATGAGGCCCTTGAGGCGGTCGAGGTCGTCGGCGGTGGCGTTGTTGGCCAGCGCGTGGATGCCGAGGATGCGCGCCGTCGGGTCCTTGGCGCTCTTCTCGGCGTCCAGCAGTTTCCAGAGGAAGGGGCGGAACTGGTCGTTTTTCACCAGCATCATCGACTGGATGGCGGCGAGGCGCATGGGGTTCTCTTTCTCGCCCCCGACGCGGAGGAGGTGGTCGACGCCGGTCTGGTTGCCAAGTTTCGCCAGGCCAAAGGCGGAGTTGACGGCCACGCCGGGTTCGTCGTCGGCGACGCCGCGTTCCAGCGCGGGGATCGCGTCGGGGGTGTCGATGAACGCCAGGGCGTGCGACACCATGCGCCGGAGCAGGTTGTCGCTCTCGTTCTGCAGCGCGTTGTCGAGGTAGGGAACGGCCTTCGGGTCTTTCAGCGCCTCCATCGTGGCGGCGGCGACGAACTTCTCGCTGTTGGTCTTGCCGTGCGCCAGCGCCTCGCCGAACCGGTCGGCGTACGACGTGCCCGAGGCCTTGAGCGCCTCCACCCACTCCTTGAACTCCTGGCTCTCGAACGCCTTCAGCCCCATCACCTTGAACTTCGCCCACTTCTCGTCCAGGGCGGCCTCCGCGCCGGCCGCGCCGCCGGCCGCCGCTTCATCCTTTCCCGGCTTGTCCGCCGCCGCGCGCTTGGCCAACTCCTCGGCCACGATGCGGCGCACCTCTTCCGCCGTCAGCGCCGCGCCGGCCTGCTCCTTTTGCGCGGCGAGAACTTCCCCCGCGATGCGGCGCACGTCTTCCTCCCGAACCTCGCCGGCCTGTTCCTTGCGGCGCAACCGCTCCTCCAGGTCGAGGAGCCGCGCGCGCGTCTCGTCGATCGCCCGCGCCCGTTCCGCCGACTCATCGGCCTTTCCCGCCGGCTTCGCGGCGATGGTGACGACCGGCGGCTTCGGCTCGTCGCGTTCAGCGTTCATCACCAGCACGTAAATCGCCACCCCCGCGGCCGCGAGCGCGATGACGATGGCCAGCAGCGCCGCCGCCGTCGAGCCGCGGCGGGGATGGGTTGAAACGGGGTCACGGTGGTGGGTGGCCATGCGTTGCGTTGCTCCTTGGCTCGTTCTCCGGCGCCTCCAACGACACCGCGCCGCGGCCCGGCCAGCCAAGGCCCAGGGCGCGCCGCGCCGCCTTGCGACACGGTATGATACCGCCGCGCGGGGGCGAGGGACAGGAGCGGGATCGTGCGAGAGCGCGAGACTCACCACCGAGGCGCGAAGCGTGCCGAGTGAAGCGTCCTCTGGGGATGAGGGTGATGTAGAATGCGTGGGGCGGGGCAGGCGGGGGCCGGAACGGGAGGAGGGAGAACGCGATGGCGAAGGGCAGCCGGCCGGCGAACAGGCGGGCCACGAAGCGCGGAGCGACACCGGCGCAGGATACGCGGTGGGCCGACGTTGTCGAACTTCGTTTCGAGGGCGAGCGGTTCCAGGACCACGCCCTGGATTTCGACGTGCTTCCGGAACTCATTCAGTTCAAAAGGATTATCGTTGAAACGGCGAAGGCTCTCTGGAAACGGGCGAACCCCGGAAAGAAGAAACTCCCGGCGGGGTTCGATGAGAGGATTCGCCTCCGCTTCGTGAGGCTGAAGGAGGGAAGCGCGGTCGTTCCGGTGCAGGCGCCGGCGCGGGACGCCGGGAACGCGGAGTTGTTTGGGGAGGGAACGACGGGGGAGGAAGCGATCAATCTCGCGTGGGAAGTCTTGGCCGCGAATGAGAAGGATGAGGCGCTTCCCACTCGTCTGCCGAAGGAGGTCGTGCCGGAATTCGCGAAGTGGGGCGAGACCCTGCGGGAAGACGAGTCCATTGGCATTCAGCCGCGCGGGAGCGCGGTGGCGACGGCGCGTGGCGAGGCTGTCCGGCCGCCGCGCCGTGCCGCGGCGAAGGTGACGTTGGCCACCAGGGCGCGCCTGGCGACATACCGCGAGACGCCGCACGAGGGAACCATCGAGGTTCAGGGGGCGGTGCTTGAGGCCGACGTTCGCCAGCGGCGCTTCCAGGTGTGGCGGGCGGACGGCGCGTCGGTCAGGGTGACGTTCGATGAGGGACAAGAGGAGCAGGTGACGACGGCGCTCAAGGAGCATCGATCCCGCGCGGTAAGGGTGGTCGGCCGTGGCGAGCGCGCGCCGGACGGCACGCCGCTGTCCATCCACCAGATCGACGCGCTGGAATTCGTCTCGCCGGAGGGGCCGAAGTACGACGACACGGTGCCGCCTATCGAAGAGGTCATTGCCGCGATCTGGGCCGACGTGACACCGGAGGAGTGGGCGCGGATTCCGACGGACCTGTCGGAAAACCTCGACAAGCACATTCACGTCACTAGAAAACCGGGGCATGGTCGGGGAGAAAATGGCGACTACTCCGGCCCATCCTAATCCCGCGGTTCTTGCTTGGGCACGTCGCATGTCCGGGCTGGACCTGGAGGAAGCGGCGCGCAAGGCGCAGGTGAAGCCTCCCGGACGCCTGGAAGCGTGGGAGCGCGGCGGAGGCGGGTTGACCATCGCGAAATTGCGCCGCCTGGCGGACGTGTACAAGCGGCCGCTCGCGCTCTTCTACTTCAACGACCCGCCGCCCGACGAGGTTCTGCCGGCTGATTTTCGACGCGCCGATCCTCTCATCGGCGGCGCGCCTTCACCAGAACTCCGCTTGGCAAATCGCGAGGCGCGCAGCCGCCGGGAGGCGGCCCTGGAACTCCTGGAAGATCTGGGTGAGCAACCGCCGAAGTTCGACCTGCACGCGACCTTGGCGGAAGACCCTGAAAAGGTTGGCTCGCGGCTGCGACGGGCGCTCACGCGGGACGAAGAGCCTCCCTTCGCGGATGCGCGGGCGCTTCTCAATTTCTGGCGCACTAGCGCGGAAAGGCTGGGCGCGCTGGTGTTTCAAGCACGGGATGTGACGTGGAAGGAGGCGCGCGGGTTCTCCATCGCCGAGAGGCCGCTGCCCGTGGTGGTTCTCAACATCAAGGATTCGGTCACGGCCCGGAACTTCTCGCTCTTTCACGAGTTGACCCACCTGACGATCGAGCGCGGCGGCCTCTGCCTTTTCGACGAAGAGCAGCCCTCCCCTGAAGCACGGCAGGTCGAAGCGTTTTGCAACCGAGTCGCCGGCGCCGCGCTGGTGCCCGCTGAAATGCTGCTGCGCGAGCGGGAGACCCCCCGCACGCTGGTGGACGAGATTCCCGACGACGCGGTGAAGGCCATCGCGCGGCGATACGGCGTCAGCCCGGAGTGCGCGCTGCGGCGGCTGGTGACCGTCGGACGCGTGAGTGATCGATACTACAGGAAGATGCGCCCGGAGTATGAGCGGCGCTACCGGGAAGAGCAGGAGCAGGTCAACGATGGCGGTCGCGCCGCCCGTGGTCCGGCTCCTGCGGTGAAAGCGGTGGCGTGCGCGGGCCGGGCGTTCTCTCGACTGGTGTTGGAGGCCTACGACGCCGGTCGCATCACCGGAAGCGATGTGGCTGACCTGTTCGGCGAACGACTCAAACACCTGCCGCGCATCCGAGAACTGGCGGAACACACGACCTCCGCCACCGAGGAGGGGGAATGACCTCTCCCGGCTACAGCATGGACACCAGCGCGCTCATCCGGATGAGGATAGAGACGTACGCTCCCGACGTGTTCGCGACCCTCTGGGAGCGGATTGAGCAACTGGTGTCCTCTGGGCGCATGCTTGTGTCCGAGGAAGTTATCCGCGATCTTCGTCGGAAGGACGACGAACTGCTCAAGTGGGCGAAGGCGCACGCCGAGATGCATGTCGCCATCGATGAGGATACGCAGGAACGAGTGAGGAACATCGTGAATCGATTCCCTTCGCTCGTCGACGTGTCCCGTCAACGTGGACAGTCCGATCCCTGCGTCATCGCGCTCGCGCAAACCCGAAACCTCGTGGTCGTCACGACGGAAGACTCGAAACCATCGAAGCCGAGGATTCCCGATGTTTGTAAGATGCTGGGGATTGACTGCATCGATCCTATGAAGTTGTTTCGGCGGGAGGGGTGGAAGGTATGAAGAACGCCGATCGCGAGCACCCCATCGACTCGCGCCACCCAGCCCTCTCCGCAAGTCGCCCTCTCTTCGTGGACAACCGCGGCGGCAACACTCTCGCCAACGCGCTTCGCGAGCACTTTTGGGAGTGGGAGGGGTGGGTGGAATAAAGTGCTGGAGCGGGGAACGGGTGGAGGCACACGGAACGGGAGCCGGGAACGTGACCGGCCGACAGGTCGCGGCGTCTGGTCCCGTACACACCAACTCTCCCGGTCCACCCCGGCGGGCGGGCCGCGCCCCGCCGACCGCCGGAGACCCGCGCCGCGCCATCCATGAGCCACCTCCTCCGTCTCCTGCGCGCCTCGCTGGCGCCTACCGCGGCCGCGGACGTGGTGGCGGGCGCGCTGCTGGCCGCGCCAGCCGGGGCGAACCCGCCGGCGGGGGCGGTGGCCGCCGGCGCCCTGGCCTCATGCCTGCTCTACGGTGGCGGAATGGCGCTGAACGACTGCGCCGACGCCGAACGCGACGCCGTGCTGCATCCGGAGCGGCCCATCCCCTCCGGCCGCGTCACGCGGGCCTTCGCCGGTCTGCTCGGCCTCGTGCTGCTGGAAGGCGGGGTCCTGCTGGCCTCGTTGGCGGGGCGCGGACCGCTCCTGGCCGCGCTGGCCGCCGCGGCCGCGGTGCTGGTCTACGACTTCCTCGCCAAGCGATGGACCGTGGCCGGCGCGATCAGCCTCGGCCTCTGCCGCGCGCTGAACCTGCTCCTGGGGGCGTCGATCCCGATTGCGTCGGCCCACGCCCCGGGGCTGGCCACGGCATCTTCCGCGTCCTCCCTCGGCGCCGCGCCGCTCGCCTGGGCCGGCGTCTACCCGGTGGCGGCCGGGAAGTACGCGCTGATCCTGGGCGTTTACGCCGCGCTCGTCACGCTCCTGTCCACCACCGAGGAGTCCGGAGCCGATCGCGCGTTGCGTTTCTCCTCGCGCGGCATCGTGCTGCTGCTGGCGCTGCCGTTCGTGGCCGGCGCGTGGCGGCCGTTCTGGCCGGCGGGGGTCGCGGCCGGCGCGCTGCACGGCGCCGTGGCGCTCATACTGCTCCACGCCCTGCGGAGGCTGTTGCTGCGGCCCGATCTCCGCCATCGCGCGTTGCTGGTGCGCGATCTGGTCCTGGCCATTCCCCTGGTGGACGGTGGCCTGCTGGCCGGCGCGGGCCAACCGGTCGCGGGGTTCGCCGTCGCGCTGCTGGCCCCGGCCGCGCTGCTGCTGGGTTGGGGTCTGCGGATCGTCTCGTAGCCCGGATTCTCACCCGCCTTTCTCGGCGATGAACCGCATCGGCGACCGGCTTGGCCCGCGATCTCAAAGACCGGCTTGGGAATCGGGGCCGCGGCCCCCTCTTCAAGCCGGGAGCGAAATTCTTTTGACACTGCCGTGGCGCGCGCCTAGAACCTTGCGCCGGAGATATTTTCGTCCCCGTTTGTTGAAGGGGGCGGGCCGCGCCGCGAACGGCGGCGTCGGCGTTCCCTGATGCACCAAATCCTCGCGGGTGTCGCCCTGGTGGTGGTTGGCGGCGTTTTCGCGCTGGTGGCCGATCGGTGGTCGGGCCGCGCGGCGGGCGTCTCCGCCGCGCTGGGGCTGGTGTTGGGCGGCGCGTTCGGCGCAGCCGAGGCGATCCAGGTGCTGCTGGGGGTCACGCCGACGCCGGCCGCGATTCGCCCGGAATGGGCCTTCCCGCTGGAAGCGGCCTCGGCGGCGATGGGGGTGGACGCGCTGTCGGCCTTCTTCCTGCTGCCGGTGTTCATCGTGCCGGCGCTGGCCGCGATCTCCGGCGTGGTGGTGATGGAGGAGTTCGCGGGGCACAAGGCGGTCGGGGTGTTCTGGTTCTTTTTCTGTCTGCTGGCCGCGTCGCTGGCGGTGGTGATGGTGGCCCGGAACGGGGTGCTGTTCCTGGTGGCGTGGGAGGTGATGAGCGTCGCGGCCTGGTTCCTGATCACCTTCCACCATGAGAGCGATCGGGCGCGGGACGCGGGGGTGATCCACCTCATCGCGGCGCACATCGGCGTCGCCTTTCTCCTGGGCTTCTTTCTGCTCCTGGCGCCGGGGGCGGGCGGATTGGATTTTGACACCATCGCCGCCGCCCGGCGTGCGACCGCGACCGCGACCGCGACCGCCTCCGACCAGCCGACGGGCGGGGCGATGGTGGTGGCGCCCGGCGTGTTGTTCATTCTGGCGCTGGTGGGATTCGGCACGAAGGCCGGTCTGGCGCCGGGCCACGTCTGGTTGCCGGAGGCGCACTCGGCCGCGCCGGCGTTCGCCTCAGCGGTGCTTTCCGGCGCGATGATCAAGGCCGGCGTGTATGGGCTGGCGCGGGCGCTGGCGTTGATCGGCTGCTGGGAGTTCTGGTGGGGACCGACGCTGGTGGTGGTGGGGATCGCCACCGCCGCGTACGGCGCGCTCCTGGCGCTGGCGCAACGCGACCTCAAGCGGGTGGTGGCCTACTCGACGGTGGAGAACGCGGGGATCATGGTCGCCGGATTCGGGGTCGGGGCGCTGGGGATGTCGTCGGGGTCGGCTCCGCTGGCGCTGCTGGGGTTCGGCGGGGGCATGCTCCACGCGCTCAACCACGCGGCGTTCAAGCCGCTCCTTTTCCTGGTCACCGGCTCGGTGCACCACGCGGCGGGAACCTATGGGATGGACCGCCTGGGCGGGTTGATGAAACGCATGCCGTGGACCGGGCTGGGCGCGGTGATCGGAGCGGTCGCGGCCTGCGGTCTGCCGCCGCTGAACGGGTTCGTGAGCGAGTTTCTCATCGGTCTGGCCGCGTTCCGGGCTGAGGCCGCGCAGCCGGTGGAGGTGGCCGCGCCGCTGGTGGTGGTGGTCGGCGGGCTGGCGCTGGTGGCCGGGCTGGTGGGCGCGGCCTTCACGCGGTCGGTGGGCGTCGCCTTTCTGGGCCACCCGCGCGCGCCGGAGGCCGAACGCGCGCGCGAGGCCGGCTGGCCGGTGACCGCGCCGCTGGTGTTGCTGGCCGGGTGCTGCCTTTTCCTGGGCATGGCGCCGGTGGCGGTGCTGCCGCTTCTTTCGCGGGCCGCGGCCGTGGTGGCGGGCATGGACGGCCAGATCGCCGGCGACGTGTTGCGGGTCGCAGCCGGTCCGCTCTTTGAGATGCAACCGGCGGTGCTGGGCTTCGTGGGGCTGGTCATCCTGTTCGGCTGGTGGCGCGCGCGGCTCTTGGCGCGCCGTGAGGTGCGGACCGCCGTCACGTGGGATTGTGGCTACGCGGCGCCGGCGGCCACGATGCAATACACGTCCACTTCGTTCACGCAGCAGATCGTGGACCTGTTCGGCGTCGTGGTGCGTTGGCGGCGGCGGATGACGCGCCCGGCCGGGCTGTTCCCGACCAGCGCCGCCGTGGAGACGCTGGCGCCGGACCCCGTGACCAACGAACTGTTCGCCCCCGCGTTCCGGGGGGCCGCGCGGCTGTTCCGGCGCCTCCACGGGCTGCACTCCGGCCACGTGCAGGTGTACGTCTTGTATATCGCCTTCACCATGCTGCTGGTGGTGGCGTGGAAGATGGGGTAGCGGCGATGGCGGCGATCTCGTGGGCCAACCTGTTGGTGGGGCTGTGCCTGGCGCCGCTGCTGCCGGGGGTGATCGCCCGGACGAAGGCGCTCTTCGCGGGAAGGCGGGGGCAGCCCCTGGCGCAACTCTATCTCGATCTCTGGAAACTGCTGCGCAAGGGGGCGGTCTACAGCAGCGTGACCACCTGGGTCTTCCGCGCCGGGCCGGTGGTCGGGCTGGCGGCCGCCGTGGCGGCGTTGCTGCTGCTGCCGCTGGGGGGCGCGCCGGCGGTGGTGGCGTTCGACGGCGACCTGATCCTGCTCGTCGCCTTGCTGGGGGCGCTGCGTTTCTTCCTGGTCACGGCGGCGCTGGACACCGGGTCGGCGTTCGAGGGCATGGGGGCCAGCCGCGAGATGGGCTTCTCCGCGCTGGCGGAGCCGGTGTTGCTGGTGGCGCTGGCGGCGATGGCGCGCGGCACGGGCGAAACCAGCCTGTCGGGGATGTTTGGGGCGACGATTCCGGGCGAGTGGGCGACGCAGCCGCACGCCATGCTGCTGATCGTGTCGGCGCTCTTCGTGGTGCTGCTGGCGGAGAACAGCCGCATCCCGGTGGACGACCCGAACACCCACCTGGAATTGACGATGATCCATGAAGTGATGGTGTTGGACCACGGCGGGCCGGACCTGGCCTTCATCCTCTACGCCGCGGCGCTCAAGTTCTGGCTGCTGGGCGCGCTGCTGGTGGGCATCGTGGTGCCGCTGCGGGAGATTCCGCCGGCGCTGGCGGCGGCGACCGCGGTGGCGGGCATGGCGCTGCTGGCGTTCGCGGTGGGGGTGGTGGAATCGTGCATGGCGCGGCTGCGGATGTCGCGCGTGCCGCAACTGCTGGTGGGCGCCGGCGGGTTGGCGACGGTGGCGCTCATGCTGGAACTGGTGAGGAGTTGAGGGCGTGATGGCCGCGTGGGTGGACGCCATTCTGGTGTTCGCGGTGTTGACGAACCTGGCGGTGCTGGGCTCCAGCCGCCTGGGGTTGTGCATCCGCATGGTGGCGGCGCAGGGGATCATGATCGGCCTGTTGCCGGTGGTGGGCCATTGGCACGCGGTCGACGCCCGCGCCGTCGGGCTGGCCACGGCCAGCGTGCTGCTGAAGGGCTTTCTCGTGCCGTGGCTCCTGCACTGGGCGCTGGTTGAGGCCAACGTCCGCCGGGAGGTGGAGCCGTATATCGGCTACCCCATGTCGGTTCTGATCGGCGTGGCGTCGCTCTGCCTCTGCCTCTGGCTGAGCGCGCGCATGCCGCTGCCGGTGGCCGCGGGAGAGGCTGGAACCGGAGCGTCGGCGCTGGCGGCGCCGGTGGCTTTTTTCTCGATCCTGTGCGGGCTGTTGATGATCGTCAGCCGCCGGAAGGCGCTGACGCAGGTGCTGGGCTACCTGGTGATGGAGAACGGCATTTTCACGTTCGGCGTCGCGCTGGCGCTGGAAGAGCCGTTCCTGGTGGAGTTCGGCGTTCTGCTTGACGTGGTGGGGGCGGTGTTCGTGATGGGGGTGGCGGTGTTCCACATCAGCCGCGAGATCCACTCCATCGACACCGATCAACTGAGCATGTTGAGGGAGGAGCGGCGCTGATGCTGCTGACGCTCATCCTGCTGCCCGCGGTCGCGGGGGCGGCGGCGTTCATCATCCCGCGGGATCGCGCGCGGCGGGCGCTGCTGATCGCCGCGGCGCTGGCGCACCTGGGGCTGACGGTGGCGGCGGGGATCTGGCCGCCCGCGCCGGTGTCCGGGTGGCTGGCGCTGGACGGTCTGGGATACCTCTTCCTGTGCATCACCAGCGGGTTGTTCCTCTGCGCCGCGGTGTACGCGGCCGGCTACCTGTCGCGGGAAGAGCCGCACCCGCGGCAGGACTTCTTCGAGGGGGGGCAGTGGTTTCACAACGCGCCGGAGGCGGTGTTCACCGGGAACCTTTTGTTGTTCCTGTCCTGCATGACGCTGGTGATGCTGGCGCACCACTTCGGGCTGCTCTGGGTGGCGGTGGAGACGACCACGCTGGCGACGGCGCCGCTCATCTACTTTCACCGCCACCACCGTTCGCTGGAGGCGACGTGGAAGTACCTGGTGGTCTGCTCGGTGGGTATCGCGCTGGCGCTGCTGGGAACGTACATCCTGGCCGCAGCCGCGGCGCGGGCCAGCGCGGACGGCGTGCGGGTGCCCGTGACCCTGGAGGCGCTGGTGGAGAACGCCAAGCGGCTGGACCCGGCCTGGACGCGAGCGGCGTTCCTGTTCCTGCTGGTGGGGTACGGCACGAAGATGGGGCTGGCGCCGATCCACACCTGGTTGCCGGACGCCCACAGCGAGGCGCCGAGCGTGGTGTCGGCGCTGCTGTCGGGGGCGCTGCTCAACGGGGCGTTCGTGGGCATCCTGCGGGCGGCGCAGGTCTGCTCGGCGGCGGGCCAAGGGGAGATGTGCCACGATCTCCTGTTGGCGTTCGGGCTGGTCTCGCTGGGAATGGCCGCGGTGTTCGTCGTCGGGCAGACCGACTTCAAGCGGTTGCTGGCCTATTCCAGCGTCGAACACATGGGCATCCTGGCGCTGGGCGTGGGCATCGGGGGAACGGCGGCCGCCCAGGGCGTGGTGCTGCACGGGTTGAACCACTCGGTGGCCAAGGGGCTGCTGTTCATGGTGGCGGGGAACATCCTGGGGGTCTATCGCACCAAGAACGTGGGCGAGGTGCGCGGCGTGCTCTCGCGGTTGCCGATCTCCGGTGCGCTCTGGGTATTGGGCATTCTGGCCATCACCGGCACGCCGCCCTTCGGCGCGTTCATGAGCGAGTTGGCCATTCTCAAGGCGGCGCTGGATGCGGGGCGGTGGGGCGTGGCCCTTGGCTACCTCGCCGCGCTGGCGGTGATCTTCGTCGCCATGATCTCCACGGCGGCCAAAATGGCGCAGGGGAGCGCCACGGGCGCCGACCCGGCCGGGGCGGCGGCCGAGCCGGCCGGCGCGCCGCCCGCGAACTTGGGTCCGCACGCCGCGGCGCGGGGGTCGCCCGCCACCAGCCGCGGGCAGCATGGCCCCGGCGCGGCAGCGCGGGTCCGCGAACCGCTCTCCGCCTATCTTCCGGCGGCGGCGTTGGCCGCGCTGGCGCTGTTGCTGGGCCTGTGGCTGCCCGCGCCGGTGAAGAGCGCGTTGGACGGCGCGGCGGTGGCGCTGGGCGGGATCAAATGACGACCGCCGTGGCCAGCCCCGTCTCCACGCTCCCGCGCATGGTTCCCGGCGAACGGTGCGAGCTGGCGGCCATTCCGGCGCTCACGCCGGCCGCGTTCCGCGCGGCCGTGGTGGACGCGGTGAACGGCGGCGCGCGGATCAGCGCGCTGTTCGGCCGGACGCTGGCGCGGCCGGGCCAGGTGGGGCTGGTCGCCGTGCTGGCGCACGATTTCGAGGGCGTGGTGGCGCTGGCGGCGTCGGCGGACGTCGGCGAGTCATACGAATCGATTACCGCCGACTGCCCGCAGGCGCACTGGTTCGAGCGGGAGATCGCCGAGCAGTGGGGCGTGCGGCCGCGCGGCCATCCGTGGCTCAAGCCGATCCGCTTTCACGCGCCGGGGCCGTCCGGAAAGAACCTGTTCGCGGCCGGCACGGCCGCGCCGGCGCCGTCGGTGACTGACTTCTTCCGGATGGCCGGCGAGGAGAGCCACGAAGTGGCCGTGGGGCCGGTCCACGCCGGGGTGATCGAACCGGGCCACTTCCGCTTCCAGTGCCACGGCGAGATCGTGCACCACCTGGAGATCAGCCTGGGCTATCAGCATCGCGGGGTGGAGCGCGCGCTGGTCGCCGGGCCGCCCGCGCGCGGCTGGCACTACGCGGAGGCGCTGGCCGGCGACACCACCATCGGCCACGCCACCGCGCACTGCCGCGTGCTGGAGGGGCTGGCGGGCACGGCCATTCCCCCGCGCGCCGAGGGCTGGCGGGCGCTGGCGCTGGAACTGGAGCGGCTGGCCAACCACACCGGCGACTTGGGCGCGCTGGCCGGCGACGTGGGCTACCTCCCCACGGCCTCCTACTGCGGCCGGTTGCGGGGCGACTTCCTTAACCTCACGGCGCGGGTCTGTGGCAGCCGGTTCGGGCGGGGGATGG
>JACQVU010000246.1 GCA_016209585.1 Planctomycetota bacterium | reverse complement strand
CCGCGCCCCATGCCCCGCGCCCCGCGCCCCGCGCCCCGACCCCAAGATGTGCCCCAGCGCCTGGCCCGCGCGGGCCAGGGTTTCCGGCACGAAAAACCCGCGGCCGGCCACGCCGCGGATGCCGTCGGTTCCAAAGATACGGGTCATCTCAGGGCGCCCGGAACGTGATCTGCACCGAGGGGTGCATGGCCTTCAGCGTGATCCCGCCCGCGACCACCTGCCCCTCCGAGTGCAGCGCCACGTCGCCCGGCTGCACGGCCCGCACCATCGACTTCTCCTCCTCCCAGCGCCGGCGCAGGTCTTTGTCAAGCAGCAGGTCATCGAAGAGGCGGTCGGTGTCAACCACCAGCGAGAAGCCGGTTTGCGCCAGCCGTTCGACGGCGGAGCGCGGACCGGAGATGGCCACCTCGACCCGGCCGGGACGCACCTCCACACGGTAGGAACGTTCCCGGGGCCGGTCGACCGAGCGCAACAGCCGGATCGGCCCCTCGGGCCGCGGCGCGGTGGTGCGCAGGGGGTCGGGCAGGGTGATGATGGGATCGCCCTCGGCGATCGCGCGCACCACCACGTTCATGGTCACCACGCCGGGCGAGAACTTCAGGTTCTCCAGCGGAACCAGTTGGAACCGCTGGATCCGGGTCTCCTGGAGCGCCCCGCCGTGGTAGGTTTCTACTATCGCCCGCTGGCCGGTGTCGCGCAACTGCCGCACGAGGCCGGCCGGGCCGGTCACCTTCACCTGCCGCGGCTCGACCGAGCGAGTGACGATCTCGAGGTCCGGCGCCGGAAGGAACTCCACGTTGCGGTCGTCCACGGCCAGGTCCACCGTGTCGGTGCGGTCCAGCGCCACGGTGACTTCGCGCTCCTCGACCGTCAGTTTCACCGCCGGCGGCGCTTGCGCCTGGTGGGGATAGTACAGTTGGTCCCGTTCCAGCGGCACGGCCACCGGCCCTTCCGTCCCGGCGGTGAGCAGGCCGCGGTTGACGCGCACGGAGAGGCGGTCGCTGTCGCGGTTGATCGACTCCACGTACTTGCGCACCTGCGCCTTGGGGCCGGACACCACCACCCGCGCCGTCCGCGGCGTGTAACTGCGCACGGCCACCATGTTCTCTCCCTCCGGCAGCGCCACCTCGATGCCCAGGTGCACCACTTCCTTGGTCTCCGAGATCACCCGGGCGTAGTACCACCCCGCCACCGCCAGGAAAAGACTGAGAAACTTCAGCCGGAGGTTATGGGTGAACAACCGCGAGAGAACCCCTCCGCGGGAAACCGCGCGACGCTCAATCGATGAGGCGACCATGCACAACGCTCCTGCGACCGGCCCGCGCGCCCCTCACTTCGCCGCCGCCCCCACGGCCGATGGCGTCGCCGCGGCCGGCGCGGGCGATGGCGCCGGACCACCCGCCTCGCCGGCTCCCGGCGCGGGAGCCGCCGGGGGCGTCGGCGTGGCGGTCGCCGGGGCTGGCGTCACCCGGAGCACGCCCGTGTCGGTGCGCCGGAAGACCGTGGTGGTCATCTGTCCCTTGCGCGGCGGCGGGCGCATGAGTTCATCGAGGAAAATGCGGACCTCCGCCGGCGTCAACCCCTCGAAGACGCGGCCGGCGTGGCAGGCGCTGACGCGGCCGGACTCTTCGGAGACCACCACGGTGACGGCGTCGTTCACCTCCGTGACGCCCAGCGCGGCGCGATGGCGCATGCCGTGCCGCCGCGCGACTTCGGGGTTCGACGAGAGGGGGAACTCGCACCGCGCCCCCACGATGCGGTCGCCGCGGATCACCAGCGCGCCGTCGTGCAGCGGCGAGTCCTTGGTGAAGATCGATTCGACCAGTTCGGCGCGCACCAGGCAGTCCAGCGCCACGCCGCGCTCGATGTAGTCGGCCAGGCCGAAGTTGCGCTCCACGGCGATGAGCGCGCCGGTGCGCGATGCCTGGAGCCGGACGACGGCGCGGATCAACTCGTCCCTGGGCGTCTTCTTCGCGCCCAGCACGCGCTCCACGAGAGGGTTCTGCACCAGCCGGCCCAGGCCGCGGCGGATTTCGGGATGGAAGATCACCACCACCCCGATCACGATGACCGGCGCGCTCTGCTCCAGCAGCATGGTCACGGCCTCCAGGTTGAGCACCGACTCGCTGGCCACCGTGCGCAGCACCACGTAGACCCCCAGGAAAAAGAGCGCGAACCCCGCCAGCAGCCCCGCGCCGCCCGTCCCGCGGGCGAACGAGAGGATGGCGTAGATCATCGTGTAGAAGATCGCGATCTCCAGCAGCGCGACGACGGTCTGGTGCAGCACGGGGGCCTCGCGGCTCAGCGGCCCGCCGCGCGGATCGCGACGGACGGGCCGCATGGTAGCGCCCCCGCGCCGTGAGGAACAGGACGCGGCGGCGACGGCGTCATCACTTCCTCTCTTGACTTGCCTCTTTCTCCCAAGTAGCCTGTGCCAGTCGCGTTGGGAGTGATCCCGATCCCGGAACTAGACACATGACCCCCCCCCCTCACATCGGCGAACTTCAGCGGTCGCAAGGGCGCGTTTATTCGCGGGATCGTTTTGCTGGTGGTGGCTGTGGCGCTCTGCCCGCTGACCGAGGTTTCGACCCCCGCGAGCGCCGCGCCGAAGCCCAAGCCGAAGGAAGCGCCGAGCCTGACGGGCGTGTGGACGGTCACGATGGCCACCACGACCACCAACTGCCCCGACCCCAAGGTGGTGCTCGGCACGCAGACCTTCACCGTTGACGTCACCCAGACCGGCGCGAACGTCGCCGGCGGGTTCGTCGTCCCCTCGGGATCGTTCTCGCTCACCGGCACGGTCAGCGGTCAAAAGGTGTCGCTCACGGTCCACAACGACGAAGACTTTCTGGCGCCGGGGGAGATCGACGCCACCTGGTCGTTCATCTCCGGGCGGTACACGGGCAACACCACCGAGCCCGTGCCCGGGTGCGACACCTGCCCGGAGGTTCCGTGTCGACTCGCCGGGCTGTTTTCGGTGACCATCGCCCGCCCCGGCGATTCCCCCTGCGTGGCCCTGGTGAACGCGGCGAAGGCGGAACTCTACCAGATCGTCGCGCGCGCGCAGCGGGCCATGAACGAACGGGTGGATCGCGCCGCCGCCGACCTCGAATGGGTCTACGATGAGAAGGTGCGGCGCGACCGCGTGCACTTCCTAGAGGAGGCGCTGCGCGGCGACCGCGACACGGCGATGACGGCGATGGACAATCTGGTGAGCGACACGATGGCGCAATTGAAGACGATGGACTGCGGCTTCGCGCCGGGAAGTGATCGCGGGGCGTTGATCGAGTCGCTGCGGCAGGCCCACGCTGACGCGCGGCAACTGCTGCTCAGTGCCTTCGGGGACGCCATTACCCGCGGAAGGGTGTTCGTTGACATGCCGCCGCGCCAGCGGGAGGCCGGGCCGGAGGCGAAAGCGACGGCGAAGAAGGTCATGGACGAACTCACCAAACCCGGCGCAATCGAGTGGCCGGATGGGAAGATCCAGATCGGGCAGGAAACCGTCGAGATAATCATCGACCTTCTCGGTCCGGGCGTCAGCGATGGGGGTGTGGTTGACCAGGATGGGGGCGGACTTCCTCCCCCTCATGCTCCCCCCCAACCCCCGAATCGCAAAAAGCCATGTGTTTGGTTCTACTTCCAGGCGAACGGGGGGTCCGGGAAGAGCATTGCGCGGGCCCCTGTCGCGCCGGACAAACCCGTTAACCCCGATTCGAACGGCACGGATGGCCCGGCCGATTGTCCCCCGTGGATAGGACAGAACCCCTGGCAAGCGCGCTTCGCTCCAAACGGCTCAAACGGAGGAGCCTCGACGGCGAACCCTGTCCGAAACGGCCTCCGCCCCTCAGATCTCGTGGTGGACATCAGTGAAAGCAACTGCATCTACATTCTCGTCGGGGGCCACGGGGGAAATGGCGCGCCTGGGGGCGCGGCGAATCCGGGTGGGCCGGGGGGGGATGGAAAGGCCGCAGGCAACGGAGGCGACAACACCTGCCCCTTTTCGCCCGGCGACGTCCCGAAACCGGGGGCAGATGGCGGGTATGGGCAGGCGGGAGGTACCGGGGGCGTCGGTAATCCTGGCGATGACGAAAAGGCGAAAACCGACGCTTGGGGCGGCGATGGGGGCAAAGGGGGCAAGGTCGTGGTGACACAGGAGCGGGGCGTCGATTCGTTCGTGTTGGTTCGCCCCGGCAACGGAGGGAACGGTGGAAAAGGGGGCATGGGCGGTGATGGTGGCCGTGGGGGAAACGGCGGGGCCCCTGGGATACGCGGATTGTCCAATGACCGTCTTACCCGCGAGCGGACTGACGCGACTTCAGTCGGAGGTTGGGGCGGAGACGGCGGCATGGGTGGGTTCGGGGGGGCTGGCGGCGACGGTGGCAACGCGCAGATTGATCGCCTCGTGTGGATGCGCCACAAGGTCTGGATCTACGATTCGCGCGGGGGCGACTCGGGGCCGGCCGGTGGCGGTGGCGTTGGGGGAGGTTCAGGACAGGGGGCGTACCGCGATTGGATGCTGCTGCCACAGTGGGCGCCGCCAAATGTGGGCGGAAAGCCAAGCGAACCGCCCCTAGCGGTGAGCGGGGGTGTTTCGCTGAACCGTTGGGTTCTATGGAACCCTGATCAGCGCATGGGCAATAACAAGGCCAAACCCAATGATTCTGCCGGCGCGTCGGGGGGCCAGGTCACCGATCCCCAGAACATGCGCGTTCCCCCCAACTTCGCGCAACTCACCGCGAATCTCGCATTTCTTGGGGGTAACGCCGGGCTCTTTGGCGGCACCGGCCGGGGGGGCGCATCGGGAATGACGGATTTCGGCGGCAACTAGAGGATATAGGCAAGATGGGATCGCGGATCTCCCGGTGTCGCCGGATTCTCAAGGCTCCCTGTGCGGAGTGCTGTCGCTCCCGGCGTGGGTCGGCGGGGCGCGCATTGACGCGAACGCTTCTTCTCACGGGCGCTACGGTGGTCTGCCTCGTCGTCGGTCTGTCGTGGTTCTTTTCTGAGAACGGACCGGCGACGTCGAGCCGTGCGGTAAGTGTGGGGGGGGCCGGCGATGTCGACGCCGTCGGGGGGAGTCAACTGTTGCCCCAAGCGCCTTGGGGAACCGATGAATCTCGAAACCGGGCGGGGAAACCGACGTCGTCAAGTGACCCAGAGAACGCCTTGACGTCGGCTGACAAGGAGTGGCGTGAATCCTTGGCCTTCGGCGCCAACACTGACGAAGGTGACGAGGAACGTGAGGGGGGTTGGGGGCAGCCTGACCCCCCTGAGCCTCCAAACGTGGATCAGATGTTTCGTTTGCTCCGTTCGCTGTACTGCCATCTGGGCGACGCGCCCGACGACCGTTTCCTCCTGGGTCTCCAACGCCGGGGCGAGAGCGACGGGGGCTGGTCCGACCCGCCGGCGATTCCGGGCCTGATCTACGTGGGGGTGAACGAACAGGGGCGGCACGAATATGATCGCCCGTTGCCGCGCGGGGAGTATCTGCGCCTGGTGCTGCTCCCCGGCGGCGTCTCCACGCGCGGCGCGAACCAAGGCGAACCCGAGTCGGAAGCCTATTCTGAACAGCCCCGGCACAAAGTGTATCTGGACCCCTTTCTCATCGGAAAATATGAGGTGACGCAATCGCAGTGGGAAGCCGTGATGGACGAATCGCAGTTGGACCTCTTCGCCAAGGCTTGGAAGGTCGAGGGGAACGGCCGTGAAGAGGACGCGTTCAGGCGGGGCTTCATTCCCTATCCGGGCGTCGGCCCGAAATACCCGGCGTTCACGGTGGATTACACCTTCGCCGTCGCCTTCTGCCGCCGCGCTGGGCTGAACCTGCCGAGTGAGGCGCAGTGGGAGTATGCCTGCCGCGCGGGGACGGAGACCGCCACCTACAATGGCGATCTTCCCGCGACGGTCGCCGCGGACCGTTCGTCGCCGACGCTCGATCCCATCGCCTGGTATCGAGGAAACGCCTTTGTGGAATACTCGCATGGCTTCCCGGTGAACGAGCGCGGAGAGATTCTGGAGGAGCGGTGGGACTGGCCAAACGGCAATGAAGGCCGGGCGACCAAGTTCCCACGCAGGCTCGGAACGCACGAGGTCGGCGGGAAGAAACCGAACGGTTTCGGGCTTCACGACATGCTCGGCAACATCCTCGAAACCTGCCGCGACATCGCGCCAGCATTGGGTTTTGATCTGTACCAGAAGATTGAAGACATTGTGAAGGAAGAGGAGCATCGTTTTCAGTTCAACTATGGCACGCCGGCGCCCGCCCCCTGGCGTCGCGCGCTCGTGCCGCGCAACCCCTACCTGTACCGCAATCAAGAACATGCGCCCGCTTGGTCCCCTGGCAGGCAATCTGCGTGTCGCGGGGGTTCATTCCTCGACGTGGCCGGTTGCCGCAGCGCGGCTCGTGGGGGGTACGTTCGCCCCCAGTATTATTGGAAGGTTCTCCTCGGTCTGCGCGCGGCCTTCGAACTCCCGCGGCCCGACGGCAAGTCCGGCGACCTGTCAATGAAGTAGCGCCGGGGGACGGGGGCGGGGGAGTTGTCAGTTATCACTTGTCAGGCATACGGGTCCGCGTGCGTTCAGGCCAGTGGTGGCCAAGGGCGGCGACGCGGGGCGTCGGGGCAATAGCGGGAACGGGGGAAAATCCGGAACCGGGTACTTCGCCAAGACGGGCGAGCAATCCTCGGACTGAGGGAAGGGAGGAGGCCGTTTCCGGGGGTGAGCGAACGGGACAGACCTTATTCGACCTGGACATGCGAGCGATTCGACGCCTCGCCATTCCGTTGCTTGCGGCCCTCGGCGTTGGGACGGGAGGATACTTCGCATTGTCGTCCGCCCGCTTCGCCGGCGCCGGTCGCCCTGAAACGCACGAGCAGCACGCCGCCGGCGTGGCGGACCACTTTCGTGCCGGGGAATCCCGCGCCACCATTCCCGCGGCGCCAGCCTCGTCCCATCGCGAGGAGGATGACGAGTTTCCGCCTCCCGCCCATGGGAGCGAAATCTCGGTGCCCGGTCGGCCCGCGACCACAGGGGGAGTGGGGGTGTGGGTGGCTCCGGCGAGCAGGCCCAACGGGCGCCGCTACCGCGAATGGCCGGTGGATCGGCGTCCCTTCTCCCACTATGGCCACAATGCCTCGGAGAATACCCCCGTCTATGAGACGCCCGAAGAGATGGCGTATGAGGTGGATCTCCCAGCCACGGGCTATCGGTGGTTGAGACCCCCCGCAGCCGAGTACCTTCAACCGATATCGGGCGTGCGGCCGGAACGGGGCGGTTGGGAAGTCGCGCCGGAGATTCCGGGGCTGACATACGTGGGCCGAAACGAGCAGGGCTATCACGAATACGATCGCGCCCTTGGGAAGGGCGTGGCGCTGCGCCTCGTGCTGCTTCCGGGCGGTCTCTGGGAACGGGGCATCGACGGCGACGGAATCACCGCATGGAGAACGGCCAACGAGTGGCCAAGGCACCACGTCTTTCTCGATCCCTTTCTGATCGGCAAGTACGAGGTGACCCAGGAGCAGTGGCAAGCCGTGATGGGCGAGACGCAGATGGCGCTCTACCGCCGCGTGGCGGGGGAAAGTTCATGGGCGTGGATGGAGAAGAGGAGGGAGTTTGCCCACCCGGCCGTCGGGCCGGACTACCCGGTGTTCGCGGCCACCTATTTCGCCTCTCTCCAGTTCGTCAAGCGGGCCGGGCTGAACCTGCCTACCGAGGCGCAGTGGGAGTTCGCCTGCCGCGGGGGCGTCGAGTTCGACACGCCCAACGGCCCGCTGCTGGTCATCGACGACCCCGGCCCGCTGCAAGACACGTCGCCCACGCTGGAGCCGATCGCCTGGTACCGGGGAAACGCCGATGTGGAGTACCGCCCAGGCGTCCCCACGTTCAAGGATGTGCCCATCGTCGAAACGACCACGCGGGGAAACCCGCCGGACATCCACGGAGTTGCCAACGTGCTGAAAAAGATCGCCAGTGGCGAAACCGCAGAGGTGAGGCGGCTCGGCACGCATCCGGTCGGCCTGAAGGCCCCGAACAACTTCGGGCTTCACGATATGCTCGGCAATATCAGCGAGACCTGCCGGGACTACGGCGTTGAGTCCACCGAGCCATACAGAGTGATCGAAAGGTTGTACAGGTTCCAGCGGACGCACGACTTCGCGCTTGGCAACGGCTGGCTCATCCCGCTGCGCAATCCCGTGTTGTGCGGGGTTCTCGACAGGCACTCGGACCGGTCGAACAACTTGAGTCCGGAGACTGAAAGCCGGATTCAGTACAATGTCCGTGGCGGGAGTTTCATGGATGTTCGTGCCTGTCGCAGTGGTCGAACGTGGCAAGGATTCGTCAGCGGGCGGGTTTGGAACCAAGCACCGGAATACCGTTACGATCTTGGCTTCGTCGGCCTTCGCGCCGCGTTCGAACTTCCCCGGCCGGAGGGGGTGGAAGGCGACTGGACGGTGAAGTGAGCGCGAGACGCCTCTTGCTCCCTGGCCCGCGCCGTTTCTTCTGATCCCGGTCGAGCGATGCGCCTTGGAAACCATTCCCCCCGTGATGGCCGAGCATCCATTCGCGGCGTGCTGCTCGCTGTCGCGTTGGCCTCCTCCGTCACCTTCGGCCTGTTTTGGATGTTCTCCAACGATGATCGAGTCCGGTCCACGCCTTCGCTCACCGAGGACGGGCGCGGCGAGCCGATCGCGGCGCGGGGCGAGCCGCTCCCGCACCCTGAATCGCCGGTCGAGAGCGGCGCGAAGTCGGGATCCGTGTCGGAGCAAGGCGAGGATCGATCTCCCGTGGGCGCAAAGGAACAAGTCCCCGCGCCTGAAACTGCGGAAGATGTTGATGACAGCGCCGGCCAACTCACCGATGCTGACGCCCCAAGCGTGGATAAGGTGTATCTTTTGCTCGGTTCGCTGCATTGCCACCTGGGGGACTCGCCCGAGGACCGTTTCTTTCAGGGCTTCAAACGCCAAGGCGACGGCGACGGCGCGTGGGCCGACGCTCCCGCGATTCCGGGGTTGATCTACGTCGGGGTGAACGAACAGGGGCGGCACGAGTATGATCGCCCGCTGCCGCGCGGCGAGTATCTGCGGCTGGTGCTTCTCCCCGGTGGCGTCTACACGCGCGGGGCGAACGAAGGCGAACCCGAGGTGACAAAGCGGGAACAGCCCCGGCACAAAGTGTTTCTGGACCCCTTTCTCATCGGCAAGCAGGAGGTGACGCAATCTCAGTGGGAAGCCGTGATGGACGAATCGCAGTTGGACCTCTTCGCCAAGGCCTGGAAGGAGGTGGGAAACAACCGGGAAGACGAGTTCAAACGGGGCGTCATTCCCTATCCGGGGGTCGGCCCCGCCTACCCGGCGTTCGCGGTCGACTACACGTTCGCGGTCGCCTTCTGCCGCCGCGCGGGGCTGAACCTGCCGAGTGAGGCGCAGTGGGAGTATGCCTGCCGCGCGGGAACCGAGACCGCCACCTACAACGGCGACCTCCCCGTCACGGTGGACCGTTCGTCGCCGACGCTCGATCCCATTGCCTGGTATCGCGGGAACGCCTTGGTGGAATACCCGCATGGCTTCCCGGTCAACGAGGGCGGAGAGATTCTGGAGAGCCGGTTGGACGGACCACGCGTTCGGGCAACCATCGCGAGCAAGTACCCGAAGAGGCTCGGAACGCACGAGGTCGGCGGGAAGAAACCGAACGCCTTCGGGCTGCACGACATGCTCGGCAACATTCTCGAAACCTGCCGCGACGTCGCGCCGGGATTAGGCTTTGAACTCTACCAGGAAATCGAGGATATCGTGAAAGACCAGGAACGCTACGTCCGGGACAAAGACTTGGGACCGATGCCGCCCGCTTGGCGGCGCGCGCTGGTTCCACGCAATCCTTACCTGTACGGTAATCGAGAGCAGGCTCCCGCCTGGTCGCCAGGCCGCGCCTACGCGACTCGCGGGGGGTCGTTCCTCGACGTGGCCGGTTGCCGCAGCGCGGCTCGTGGGAGGTACGTCCGCCCGCAGGATTACTGGAAGGTTCTCCTCGGTCTGCGCGCCGCCTTTGAACTCCCGCGGCCCGACGGCAAGTCCGGCGACTTGTCGGTGAAGTGAGCGCCGGCGAACACGGCCCCGGCACACGGAATCCACCCACGGCGCGGACTTGCCGCGCCGATCTCCGCCCGCGCCGCGTTCGAACTTTCCCGGCCCGAGGGGGTGGAAGGCGACTGGACGGTGAAGTGAGCGCGAGACGCCTCTTGCTCCCTGGCCCGCGCCGTTTCCCGTGATCCCGGTCGAGCGATGCGCCTTGGAAACCACTCCCCCCGGGATGGCCGCGCATCCGTTCGCGGCGTTCTCCTCGCCATCGCGTTCGTCTCCTTCGTCACGTTCGGCCTCCTCTGGATGTTCTCCAACGATGTTCGGGTTCGATCCACGTATTCGCTGACCGAACAGAAGCGCGGCGACCCGATCGCGGCGCGGGGCGAGCCGCTCCCGCGCCCTGAATCGCCGGTCGAGAGCGGCGCGAAGTCGCAATCCGCGCCGGAGCAAGGCGAGGATCGATCTCCTACAGGCGCTGAAGGGACAGCCCCCGCCCCTGAAAGCGCGGAGAGTGTTGATGATGGCGCCGAGCAGTTGACCGATGCTGACGCCCCAAGTGTTGACAAGGTCTTTGCCAGGCTCGGTCTGGTGTATGGCCACCTGGGGGATTCGCCCGAGGACCGTTTCCTTCAGGGGTTGGAACGCCAAGGCGACGGCGACGGCGCGGGGGCTTGTCCGAACTCGGAACAGTCTCGGCGCTATGACTGTCCGCCTTCGCCGACTTCGCGGATGCGCCAGTCGTCGATGATCCAGAGTTTTCCCGCCAGCGTGTTGCCAGCGGACGCGATGAGAAAACGCCGGAGGGCATCCTCCCTGAAGCACTCGCGCGCCGCGGGACCCCAGGTTCTCGTCAAGTTTCAGCCTCATTGCGGACTCAACCCGTGTGCACCGTCCGTTCGCGCGTCATTTCTGACGCGTAGGCGATGCAGGCCAGGATGTCTTCCTTGCAGATCTGCGGGTACTCCACCAGGACCTCCTCGGCCGTCGTGCCGGACGCCAGGAAGTCGAGAATGAGCGAGACCCAGATCCGGTGCCCTCGGATGCAGGGCTTCCCGAAGCAGACGTTCGGATCGATCGAGATGCGGCGAAGGAGTTCTTCGTGCCTCATGTCCATCCCTCGTGCATGTATCATCCTCACGCGACGCGAATCCCGCAAGCCCGCCCATCGTCGGCGCGCGTCGGCTGCTCGCCGCCCTCGCCACGGCTTCACAGCGCGGCGGCGACGCGCCGGAAATGGTGGCCGGAGATGGCCAGCGTCACCGCCTCCGCGAAGGCGCGGCGGCGGAACAGGAAGGAGGCGGTGAGGAACTTCCAATACTCGCGCCGGCCGCGATGGCGCACGCCCAGGACCCACAGCGACTTCAGGAAGGCCGCCACGTCGCGCGCCGAGAGCCGCACCGGCGGGCCGGACGGCCGGTACTCGCGCAGAAACGCCGTCGCCCGGCGATAGTAGGTGCGGGGCGCGTACAGGTGCCGCACCAGCGAGCGATACCCGGCCAGCAGCGTCTCGCGGTCGAGCCGCGGGATGAAGTTCAACACGCCGTCAAGATTGTTCCCGGTGCTGTGCGAAAGGATGCGCCCCTCGCCCAGCAGCCTGGAGAAGAGGCGCGTGCCGGGCAGCGCGGTGAGCAGCCCGACCATGGCCGTGACCACCCCCGTTTCCTGGATGAAACGGCGCTGCCGCTCGAACACCCCCTCGCGGTCGCCGTCGAACCCCAGAATGAATCCGCCCATCACCTCCAGGCCGGCGTTCTGCAACCGGCGCACGTCAGCCGCGAGGTCGCGGTGGGCGTTCTGGGTTTTCGAGGCCCCTTCCAGCACCGCCGGGTCGGGGCTTTCAATGCCCACGAACACCCGCTTGAACCCGGCGCGCACCATCAGGTCCACCAACTCCGCGTCGTCGGCGACGTTGAGCGACGCCTCGGTGGTGAAGCCGTACCGGAAGCCCGACCGCGCCCGCCACGCGATCAACTCCCGCAGCAACTCCTTCACCCGCGCCTTGTTCCCGATGAAGTTGTCGTCGACGATGAAGATGCTTCCCCGCCATCCGGCGGCCAGCAGAGCGTCAAGTTCGGCGAGCATGCGCTCCGGCGTTTTCACGCGGGGGACCCGCCCGTTCATGACGATGATGTCGCAGAACTCGCAGTTGAACGGGCACCCGCGGGAGAACTGCACGCTCACCGAGGCATAGGCCCGCAGGTTGAGCAGGTTCCACCGGGGTACCGGCGTCGTCTCAAGGTCCGGCCGCCCCGGAGCCTGGTAGGTCTCGCGCACCGTTCCCGCCCGCATGTCGGCCACCAGCGCCGGCATCACCTCTTCAGCCTCGCCCAGCACCACGTGGCGCAGCGCCGGGAAGCGGTCGCGGCCGGTGGTGAAGAGCGGCCCCCCGGCGATCACCGTCCGCCCGCGCGCCCCGCAACGGTCGAGCACCTCCTGGGCGGAGTCGGCGTGCACGATCATCCCCGTCAGGAAGACGTAGTCCGCCCAGTCGATCCGTTCGTCGGTCAGCGGCGCCACGTTCAGGTCCACCAGCGCCACCTCCCACTCCGGGGGCAACATCGCCGCCACCGTGATCAGGCCCAGCGGCGGGAAAGCCGCCTGGCGCGACACGAACGGCAGGGCGTGCGCGAAACTCCAGAACGTGTGCGGCGTGGCCGGCGCGACCAGCAGGATTTTCATTTCGTCAGACCCTCTCGCCTCCCGCCACTATACCGCCGGGCGGGACGATCGTGTCGCCCGGTTTTCGGATTCCCGATCCCCGGCCGTGGCGGGCACCGTCGCGGCGCCAGACGGCCTACCGCCCGCGCGGCTGGGTGGACTCCAGGCGGGAGACGCGCGCCAGTAGCGCGGCGATGATCTTCTGCTGCTCCGCCAGCAGGCGCTCCTGGCGCTCGATCCTGGCCCGCTGCTCCTGGACGACGGCGTGTTGCTCTTTCGTCGCGTTGAGCATGGCCCAGAGAATGGGGTCGCTCTTCAGCATCAGGTAGCCGTCACCGTTTTCGGCGACGGCGCCGGGGAGCACCTTTTGCACCTCCTGCGCGACGAACCCGGTGTGGACGCCCTCGTCCACCAGGCCGAGGGGGTTGTCGGGGCGGTAGCGGAACTGCACGGGATCGAGAGCCAGCACCGCGCTCAACCCCGGCGTGTAGCGGCCCAGCACCGTCTTCAGCCGGCCATCGGAGAAGGTCTGCCAGGTGGTGCCGCCGAGTTTGGAGGCGTCGCCGTTGACGGAGAGCGCCTGGTCGGGCGCCAGCGTGCGCACGCCGACCTTGCCGCCCTTCACCGCCAGCGTGGACTCGACCGGGCTGGTCGGCGCGATCCACACCTTGAACAGGCAGTCCCAGGAGGGATCGCTGCTGAACCGCCCGCTCGGGTAGGCGTTGGCGGTGTTCAGGTAGACCCAGCCGACGT
>JACQVU010000018.1 GCA_016209585.1 Planctomycetota bacterium | reverse complement strand
GGAGGCGCTGCAGTTCCAGCCCTGCCCGGTGGTCTATGAGCCGACGGACATGGACGCGGACTTCCGCGCCCGCCTCGAGTCTTTCCAACCCCAACTCGTCGGTTTCTCCGTGGTGGAGCCGACCTTCTACGTGCTCCGGCGGCTCCTGGCCGCCTCCCGCGATCTCCTCAGCCGCGGCTCCATCCGGGTGGCGGTCGGCGGGGTCCACGCCATCTACTGGCCGGAGTCCGTGGCCGCTCTGCCGGAGGTGGACTTCATCTGCGTGGGCGAGGGCGAAGAAACCTTCGTGGAACTCTGCGCCAGGTTGGAGTCCGGCGCCGACTGCCGTTCCCAGCCCGGCTTCTGGGTCCGGGACGGGCAGGGCTGGGCGCGCAACCCGGCGCCCCGCCTGGTGGATCTCGATTCCTTGCCGCCGCTCGACATCTCGGACTGGGGCGAACGCTACCTGAGCAAGCCCATGATGGGCAAGGTCCACCGCACGGTGAGCATCGAACTCACGCGGGGCTGCCCGTACCAGTGTACTTATTGCGGCAATGCCTTCCTCAACGAAACGTTCGCCGGCCTGGGGAAGTGGTATCGCCTGAAGTCCATCGACAAGATCGGGGCCGAGTACGCCTCCCTCATCGCGCGCTATCAGCCCGCGTTCATCTACAAGATGTCGGAGTCCTTCCTGGCGGTGCCCCGGCCGCGGCTGGAGGCCTACGCCGCCATGTACCGCGAGCACCGCGTCCCGTTCTGGATCGAGACCCGCCCGGAGACGGTCACGGAGTGGAACGTGCGCATGCTCAAGGACCTGGGCTGCGCGCGGGTCAGCGTGGGCCTGGAAAGCGGCAACGAGGAGTACCGCCGGCGCCATCTGCGCCGTTCTTACAGCAACCAGCAGGTGCTGGAGGCCGCCCGCCTCTTCCACGATCTCGGCGTTTCGTTCTCGTTCAACCTCATCATCGGCATGCCCTACGAGACCCGGGAGATGGTCTTCGACGGGATTGAGATTCTGCGCGACGCGAAGCCCGACGGCTTCAGCGTCTTTCTGTTCACTCCGTACAAGGGCTGCGTCATGCGCCGGCTCTGCGAAGAGAAGGAGATGATTTCGCCGGACTTCATCGGAGAAGACTACTTCCTCATGAAGTACGCCCTGCGCCACAACACCTTCGGCCCGGAGGTCGTGGGGTTGTGGCGGACCGTCCCGCTCTACGCCCGCCTGCCGAAGTCGCGCTACCCGCGCATCGCCGAGGCGGAGCGGTTCGACGAAAAGGGGGACCGGGCTTTCGCCGAACTCCGGCGCGAGTACTACGACCTGATGGGCTGGACGCCCGCCCCGGTCGCGTGAACGCCGCCGCAACCCCCTGGCGCCGGGGGAACGCGCCGGCTGGCCGCGCCGGCGGTCACGCCACGCTGCCGCCGATGGATTTGCCGCCGTCGACGAAGAGAACCTGGCCGGTGATGAACGTGGCCTCGTCGCTGGCGAGGAAGAGGGCGGCGTTGGCCACGTCGCGCGGGGCGCCGGCCCGCTTGGTCGGTTGGGCCTCGATGAGCGCCTTCTGCACGTCCTCGCGCAAGGCCCGGACCAGCGGCGTGTCGATCAGCCCGGGGGCGATGCAGTTCACGTTGACCTGGTGCCTGGCGAACTCCAGCGCCAGCGTGCGGGTGAGCGACACGAGGCCCCCCTTGGCCGAGGAGTAGTTGCTCTGCCCGCGGTTGCCGAGGTAGGCGCGGGAGGCGATGTTGACGATCTTCCCGCCGCCGAGGCCGCGGAAGTGGTCGGCGAGGGCGCGGCAGCAGAGCCACGGCCCCTTGAGACAGACCCCCACCACGAAGTCGAAGTCCTCCTCCGGCATCCGGTGAATCATGTTGTCGCGCACCACGCCGGCGTTGTTCACCAGGATGTCTACCTTGCCGAGGGCCGCCATCGCCTCCCCGACCATACGGGCCACGTCGGCCGACTTCGTGACGTCGGCCACGATCGGCGTCGCCGCCTCCCGGCCGGCCTTACCGCACAGCGTCGCCGCCGCCTCCGCCGCCGGCCCCGGCGCGAGGTCGACAACCGCCACGC
Source organism: Planctomycetota bacterium (assembly GCA_016209585.1). Lineage (GTDB taxonomy): Bacteria > Planctomycetota > UBA8742 > JACQVU01 > JACQVU01 > JACQVU01. The sequence goes on along the minus strand of JACQVU010000018.1, from coordinate 8,552 downwards.
GCGCCCCTTCCTCTACAAACCGCTCGGCGATGGCCTGCCCGATCCCCCGCGCCGCCCCCGTGATCACCGCGCTCTTGCCCTGGAGTCGCATCGGCCTCACCTCCTGAACTCCCATCCCATGACATCAGGTCGCGCCGCGATCCGGCGCCGGCGCGGTGGTCAGCCCCCCGCCGCCCTCCGGCGCCCGGCGCGCGCAGCCCGCCAGCACCGGGTCCACGGCGGCGCGCAACTGCGAGGCCGTGAAGGGCTTTCGCAGGTAGGCCACCACGCCGGCGGCCCGCGCGCGGCTCTCCCCGGCCGGGTCGGCCGAGGCCGTGACCATCACCACCGGCACATCGTAGTCGGCGGCGCGGAGTTCTTCGAGCAGCGAGAGGCCGTCTTTGAAGGGCATGTTCCAATCCAGCAGCACCAGGTCGGGCGACTCCAGGCTCACCTTCAGGAAGGTGTCGGAACCGGAGTCGGCCTCGGCCACCTCCACCTCGTACGCCCTCGCCAGCATCTTGCGCAGGACGAGCCGGATGGCGGCGTCATCGTCGGCGATCAGCACTTTCATCGCGGTCGCTCCCAGAAGGCGCGCGACGACCCGCGCGCCATCCCGATCCGAAGGGGACGGATTGTAACGACGGGAAAAGAACAAATCCACTCGCAACCGGCGCGCGTTCCAAGGTATGTAAGACCCTCGTGTCTACCATCAGCAACCGCCACCCCGCCGCGGCGTCGAAGCGCCGCAACTTCGGGATCATCGCGCACGTCGACGCGGGCAAGACCACGGTCTCGGAGCGTATCCTCTTCTTCACCGGCGTCACCCACCGCATGGGCGAGGTGCACGACGGCGAGGCCACGATGGACTTCCTGGAAGAAGAGAGGAAGCGCGGCATCACCATCACCGCGGCCGCCATCACCTGTCACTGGAAAGAGCACGCCCTCAACCTCATCGACACGCCCGGACACATCGACTTCACGGCCGAGGTGGAGCGCTCCCTGCGCGCGCTCGACGGCGCCGTGGGCGTCTTCTGCGCCGTGGGCGGGGTGGAGCCGCAGTCTGAGACCGTCTGGCGCCAGGCGGATCGCTACGGCGTGCCCCGCCTCGCCTTCGTCAACAAGATGGACCGCGTCGGCGCCGACTTCGTCTCCGTCGGACTGGCCATGCGCAACCGCCTCAACGCCCGCCCGGTGGCCATCAACGTCCCCTTGGGAGAGGGGCCGGACTTCCGCGGCATCCTGGACGTCGTGGAAGAGTGCGCCTGGTTCTTCGACCCCGACGAGCGCCAGGGCGCCCGCCTGCGCCGCGAGCCGGTCCCGCCCGGTGAACAGGAACGCATGCAACGCTGGCGCACGCTCCTGTTCGAGAAACTCGCCAACCAGGACGAGGCCGTCATGGAGGCCTACCTCGCCGGCGACTCCGGCGGCGTGCCTCTCCCGCTGCTGAAGCAGGCGCTGCGCCGGGCCACGCTGGCCGGCGCGATGACCCCCGTGCTCTGCGGCGCCGCGCTGCGCAACGCCGGCGTCCGGCTGTTGCTCGACGCCGTGGTCGACTACCTGCCGGCGCCCGAGGATTACCCCCCGGTGGAGGGGCGCGATCCCAAGACCGGCGAGGTGCTGCTGCGCGCCCGGTTGGTCAACGCTCCCACCACCGCGCTGGCGTTCAAGACCGTCTCCGAACCGTCCGGCGACCTCACCTTCCTGCGCGTCTACTCCGGTTCTCTCGACGCCGACACCCACTTGCTCAACCCCCGCACCGGCCGCGAGCACCGCCTGGGCCGCATCCTGCGCATCCACGCCAACCGCCGCGAGGGAATCGAGAAGGCCGAGGCCGGCGACATCATCGGCGTGCTCGGGCTGAAAGAGGTGGCCACCGGCGACACCCTCTGCGAGCCTCGCGCGCCCATCGCGCTCGAAGCCCCGGTCTTCCCCGAGCCGGTGGTGGTCTGCGCCGTCGAGCCGGCGAAAACCGTCGACCGCGACAAACTGGCCCGGGCCCTCTCCCGCGTGGCCCATGAAGACCCCACCTTCCGCCGCTTCGCCGACGCGGCCACGGGAGAAACGTTGGTGGGCGGCATGGGCGAACTGCACCTGGAAATCTCCCTCAACCGCATCCGCACCGACTTCAAGGTCGAGATCCTCACCGGCCCGCCCCAAGTCGCCTACCGCCAGATGCTGGGGCGGGAGGTGACCATAGCGGCCCGGCACATCAAGCAGACCGGCGGCGCCGGCCAGTACGCCGTGGCCGAGTTCACGTTCACGCCCGACGCCTCCGTCGAGGGGTTAGAGTTCGCCAACGAGATCGTCGGCGGCGCGATTCCCAAGGAGTTCATCCCCCCCCTGGAGCGTGGCGTGCGCGAAGAACTGGCGCTGGGCGGCGACCTGCGCTTTTCCATCGTCGGCCTCGTCGCCCGGCTCACCGACGGCAAGGCCCACGACGTCGACTCCTCCGACCGCGCCTTCAACGCCTGCGGCAAACTCGCGGTGCGCCTCGCCATCGAGGCCGCCGGCCTCACGCTGCTCGAACCGATTCTCAAATTCAACGTGATCGTGCCCACCGGCCAGCAGGGGGCGGTGTTGGGCGACCTGGCCAACCGGCGCGCCGCCGTCGAGGGCTTCGAGACCCGCGGCGAACGTGCTACCATCCATGGCATCGTCCCGGCGGCCTCCATGTTCGCCTATAACTCCACGCTGCTCGGCCTCACGCAGGGGGCCGGCATCTTCACGCTCGAACCCTGCCGCTTCGCGCGCGTGCCGGAGAGCATCGCGGATCGCGTCCGCGTCGAGCGCCGCGAGAACCTCGCCGCCAAGGCCGCCCGCCGGGCGTGAGTCGGCGGGGCGTGGAACGAGGAATGGGACTGGTGGGACGTATGAGACCCATGGCTCGCAGGGGTGCCGCCCGTTCCTTCGGACCCGTGCTCTCATTGCCCACCCAACCCCCAACCTCCGACCCCTAGCCCCCAACATGGCCTCCTTCATCACGATCGACGGTTCTCTCGGCGAAGGCGGCGGGCAGGTGCTTCGCACGGCCGTGGCGCTGTCGGCCGTGACGGGGAAGCCGCTCCACCTGAACAACATCCGCGCCGGGCGCGAGCGGCCCGGCCTCCAACGCCAGCATCTGGCCGCTGTTCGGGCGGCGGCGGAGGTGTGCGGGGCTGAAGTGCGGGGCGCGGAGGTCGGTTCCCGCGAGCTCACCTTCCGGCCGGAGAAGATTCGAAGCGGCGAGTACACGTTCGAGGTCGGCTCGGCCGGCAGCGCCTCGCTGGTCTTGCAGACGGCGCTCCCGCCGCTGCTGTGCGCGCGTGGGCCGTCGATCGTGGTGGTCACGGGGGGCACGCACAACCCCTTCGCGCCGCCCTATGAGTTTCTGGCGGCGACGTTCGCGCCCTGCATCAACGCCATCGGCGCCCGGCTTTCAGTCACGCTCCATCGCCACGGTTTCTATCCCGAAGGCGGCGGCTGCCTGGTGGCGAACGTCACACCGTTCGGCGCGCGGCGCCGGTTCGAGATGGTGGATCGCGGCGCGGTGCGCGCCGTGCGCGTGCGGTCGCTGGTGGCCAACCTGGCGGCCCACATCGGGGAACGTGAGGTGGCTGTCCTCCGTTCGCGCCTCAATCTTCCCCCGGCGGCGGCGCGAGCCGAAACCGTCCGAAACGCCCCCGGACCGGGCAACGTGGCCCTGGTCGACATCCAGTGCGAGCGGATCACGGAGGTCGTTTCCTCCTTCGGTGAGAAGGGCCTGCCCGCCGAGATCGTGGCGGAAACGGCGGCCCGCGACGCGCTCGCCTATCTCAACTCCGGCGTGCCGGTGGGCGACTACCTGGCCGACCAACTGCTCCTGCCCCTCGCGATGGCCGCCGGCGGGAGGTTCCGCACCTTCCCGCTCTCCGACCACGCCACGACGAACATCGAGGTCATCAAACACTTTCTCGACGCCCGGTTCGACGTGCGGGAAGAAGCCGACATCGCCACCGTGGCCGTGACGCCCGCGCCGTGACGGGGCGGAGGGCGTGATTCTGGCGATGGTGCGGGCGGTGAAGCCCGTGGAGTGAGTCCCGGCCCTGCGTGTGCCTCTCGTGTTTGGACAGGTCGGCCGCGGCGACGATCCCGAAGAAGCCGCGCGGCGCGCGCGTGAAATGCGACGCGCGGCTGGGTGGAGCGCGGCGCTACTCCTGGCGCGCGGCGTAGTTCGTGCATTGCGACACTCGGTTCACTTTCGCCCGCCCGCGACCGCGGCGGAACCACTCGCGATCCGCCTGTGGAGCGATCCGCTTCGCCCGTTGCGATACGACGCGCGCTTTGTCGCGGACATTCCGCGCGCTCCCGGACCCCTGTTGCGTTGGCCTCCATCAATCGGAACCCCGCTTTTCCTCGTGACCGTCGTTTTTGGACAGGTCGGTGGCGGGCGCTTGTCATTCATGTCGTGAATGAATATCATTCACGCCATGAAGGCCCTTCCGCGTGCTGTCGGTCAGGCGCTCGGCACGCACCTCGCGGTGATGCCCGCCGTGGTCGTGACCGGCGCGCGCCAGACCGGCAAGAGCACGCTCGCCGAGCGCCTGGTTCCGAACCGGCGCCGCTACCTCTCGCTCGATGATCTCGACGTGCTCGATGCGGCGCGCCGCGATCCCGAGACCCTGGTGGGCGGGAGCGAGCCGGCCGGCACGGGCGCCTTCTTGGGCGCATCCCGGGGTACGGTGGCGCACTCCGGCGGACTCGCGGCGAGGGACGATTCCCCTGAACCCTTGACCTCCCCCAAGTGTTCAACTACTCTACGGAAACGCCCGAACGACGCGGTTTCTCGCCCACCTTCGCCCGGCGGTGTAATCGCGCCCGACGCGCTCCGGCGGCATAGCCAAGCGGCTAAGGCAACGGATTGCAAATCCGTCATTCGTGGGTTCAAATCCCACTGCCGCCTTTCCGGAATAGTCGGCGTCGTTGGTGGGGTTTCCGCCGCGAATTCGCTGAGTCTCCAGGAATTCATCGGCAGCGACAGGGTGAGTATCAGCGGCCGCCGACGATCCGCCGACGTTCGCCGTCGCACGGGGTTGTGCTCCCAAAAGGGCAACATGGGGGGCAGCGTTGCCCCCCCGCGGCGGTCAACTGCTGGACGGCGACTCGCGGCCGCCGTATGCTGCCGGCCCATCGCGGACGGTCACGGAGCGTCGGTGCGGCGTCCCGGGGGCCGCCGCCATCGCCCCGCCGGCGGGACGTTCCGACCGGTTGTCACTCTCCACGACGGACCGGTTGCTCGCGCGTCTTCTCGCCCTTTTCACGCTGCGGCGCCTGCCTGACGAAGCCGGGCGGACGTTCCGGTACGATCTGCCGGCGCAGATGTTGCGCGGGCCGGTGCTGGTGGCGTTGACGCAGCAGGGGGCGATCTGGGACATCGTCGCCCAGCGCTACCTGCACGCTACCCCGTTCGAACTGGCCTGTATTTTCAACGCCACGGCGGTGGGGCAGATCCTCTCGCTGCCCATCGCGCGCATGACGCAGGGGCGGGCGAAGATGCCGTTCGTGGTCTGGCCGCGCACGCTGGCCGGAGCGGCGCTGGCGGCCATCGCGTTCACCAACACCGCGGTCTGGTTCGCCGTGCTGGCCTCGGTGGCCATCGCGCTCGACGGCACGGCCCTGGTGAGCCTGACGGCGGTGTACGAACGGAACTACCCGGCGCCCTTCCGCGGCCGGATCGTGGCCTTCACCCGGCAGTACCAACTGTTGCTTTCCCTGGTCGCGGCGGCGATCGCCGCCCGGCTCCTGGAGGCCGACCACGAGGCCTACCGCTGGGTCTACCTCGGCCTGGGGCTGCTGGCGGTGGCGTCGAGCCTGGTGTTCGCCCGCATCGATCTCGCCGACGCCCGCGAGTCGCGCGGGCGGCTGGAAAGCCCCTCGCGCATGATCGACATCCTGCGCCGCGACAAGCCGTTCCGGCGCTACATGGCGAACTTCATGCTGTTCGGGTTCGCCAACCTCATGAACGGGCCGGTGGTGGCCTATTTCCTGGCGCAGCCGCACATCGCGCCGAAGGGGCAACCGGGGGCGGAGCAGGTGGCGATCTGGATCAAGGTGGTGATTCCGGGGATCGCGTCGGTGCTGTCGGTGCGGATGTGGGGCGCCATATACGACCGGCTGCGGGTGGGCACGGTGCGCTCGCTGTTGAACCTGCTCTGGGCGTGCAGCGTGGCGATCTGGCTGTTCGCGGAGTCGCGTCCGCCGATCTACGTGGCCAGCGTGCTGCAAGGGGTGGCCTGGGGCGGGGCGCAGATTATCTGGATGCTGTCGATCATTCCTTTCGCGCCGAAGGAGGAGGTGTCGGTCTACATGGGAATCCACGGGTTCCTCACCGGCGTGCGGGCGGTGGTGGCCCCGCAGGTGGGCGCGTGGCTCTACATGGCGTGCGCGCCGGACGGCGTGAACACCGTCTTCGGCGTGTCGCTCACGCTCATGCTCCTCTCGGTGGCGCTCACCTATTTCTTCACCGACGAGCCGCTCACCGACGAGGAGCGCGCGCGGCTCACCCCCGCGGCGGCGGCCGCCGAGTCGCCGCAGAACACCGGGTGAGGAAGGAAGGCCGAGACCGCGCGATCAGGACAGCGCCAACTGGTCGATGGTGACCGTGGCATCCGCGTGCGACGCCACCTGCCGGAGTTTCTGATAGACCACGACCTGAGAACCGTCCCCCGGCGAGGTCCAGAGCCGCGCCAGGAACAGGTGCGACAGTCGAATCCGCCCGTCTTGGATCTCGATCCTGAACCCGGGAGCACGCTCGCAGATCTCGCGGATAGTCCTGCGCACTCCCTTGATGAGCGAGCCGACGATCTCGCCCGACTCGCGGCCGTAGAACACCGTCACCAGGGAGTCGATGCGCTCGGCGTAGAAACTCTCGTTCGTCGCGATGAACTCGACGCAATCGCCGTCCGCGTCGTAGTACACGAACGGGAACCTCCCGCCGCCCGGGGGAACACCGCTCAGGACCTCATCGGCGAACGGGTCGTGCGACATCAGACGAGCCTTTCATCAAAGCAGGATTCGTGGTCGACGGGAAGATTCTCATCATCACTCGCCGCCTTGTGCCAACGCCAGCCAAATACAACGCGATCGTCGGTGACGAACACCAGAAACACTTCGCCCTCCCAGGCATCAACCCTTTCATCCGTCTGATAGTTGTACGCTGCCTTCGGGCGCCCGCAGTAGCAGAGCCATGGGCGTCGCCCCCTCACACCGGCGGGGCGGTTCCCGGCTCCGGCGGGGCGGCGCGGGCGACTATCTGGCGCATGGTGTCGCGCAGGCGGTCGGCGTAGCCGTTGGTCTTGAGAATGAAGGCCACGTTGGTGCGCATGCCCAGGTCGCCCACCGCCTTCACCACGCTGGTCATCAACAACTCGGCCGGATCGGCGCGGGTGAAATAGGGCTGGTAGCCGGAGTCCCCCGTGCCGGCGCGCCCGTGGCGGGCCTTGTAGAGCCGTTCAAGAAAGGCCGCCACCTGCTCCCCGCTGTCGGGCAGGCGGGCCCCCAGCGCGTCGCCGAGGCAGAAGAGTTGGTAGTCGTAGTAGACCGCGCGCAACAGGCCGGCGCTGGCCTCCCCCAGGTTGAACTCCTCGGCGTAGACGCGCGCGACGCCGTCGGCGCATTCCCCGATGAACCGCTCCATCTGCGCCGCCGACCGCGACAACGTTCGCAGCGGCTCCGGCAGCGGCTTGAAGATGTCGAGCACCCCCATCGCCGATCCCCCTTTCGGTTGGTCACGGCCGCTGCGCCAGCCGGGCGGTGAGCGTGAGGCTCTCGCCGCCGCGCTTGACGGTCAAGGCCACGGTCTCGCCCGGCTTGTGCTCCCGCAGGGCGTAGGTGTAATCATACACGTTATCGATCGGCGCGCCCGCGAACGCCACGATGACGTCGCCGGCCTTCAGCCCGGCGGCCTCGGCGGGCGAGCCTGGGCGGACGGCTTGCAGCGTCACGCCCCCCTTCTCGCTTTGGGTGTAGTCCGGCACCGTTCCCAGGTAGGCGCCGAAACCGCTCCCCGCGCCGGCGGCGGCGCGCAGGTGGGGATTGGTGGTTTCCTGGTATTCGGGCCGCGCCCCGCCCGAGGCCAGTTTCCAGGAGCAGCGGTAGGCCAGGCGCACCACTTTCTCGGCGCCGGGGAAGTTGACCTTCTCGACGTCGTCGGTGGGGCGGTGGTAGTCGTCGTGCACGCCGGTGAAGAAGAAGAGCACCGGAACCTTCTTTCCATAGAAACTGGCGTGGTCGGAAGCGCCGAAGCCGTCGCCGGACCCCGCGACGGAGAGGCCCAGCGGCCCGGCCTTTTCGTTCACCAGGTCGCGCAGGCCGGAGCCGGTGTCCACGCCGCCGACAATCAATTTGTCGTCCCGCAGGCGGCCGACCATGTCGAGGTTCACCATGGCCACCGTTTTGTCCAGCGGCAGGAGCGGCTCCTTGACGTAGTGCGCGGAGCCGAGCAGCCCCATCTCCTCGCCGCTGAAGGCGATGAAGAGCACGGAGCGAGCCGGACCGGGGCGCGCGCGGGAGAAGGCCTCGGCCATCTCCAGCAGCCCGGCCGTGCCGGAGGCGTT
>JACQVU010000259.1 GCA_016209585.1 Planctomycetota bacterium | reverse complement strand
CTCCTGGAGGCACTGACACCGGAGAGATGTGGTGTGACCTGGCATCGAACTTGCGCGCGGTCGTGAAGCGTCGCGGCTGGCGCATCTCTCTGGACGCCCGCCATCGCCTGCCGCATCCGACGACCACCGTGGTCTTTCCCGACATCGCCATCCACGCGGCCCGCGAAATAGAGTGCCGTCCGGGAACCCATACCGCCGTGCGCGTGCCCGACCTGGTGGTGGAGATTCTCAGCGACGAAACGTATGAACGCGACATGGCGCCCACCGGGGCGAAGTACCTGGCGTACGAGGCCTCGGGCGTCAAGGAGTACTACTACACCCGCCCCGACGGCCGCGACGCCGCCGGATTCGGGCTGATCGACGGCCGCTACCAACCCCTGCCCCAGCGCCAAGGCGGGTGGTTCGCCAGCCCGTTGCTGGGTCGCGACTTCCGCCTGGTTCCCGCGGCAACGCGCAAGCGCCGCGCCACGAAGCGCCGGCGGTGACGTTGGCGGCGCCGGGGTTTTTCTCCTGCCTTCCCCACGACGCGCGATGAGCGACCGTGTGGCGCACACTCAGGATCAACTGTGGACTTGGCTGGAACGGCGGTACGTTGCCATTCGGGCCGCCTGCCCCGCCCCCGACAAGAAGGCGCCGAGGCTCACGGCGCGTGCGGTGCGCGACGCCGCCCGCGACGCGGGGATAGTCGTGCCGGACGACTTCGTGCGTTTCGTCGTCGTCACCCGCAACGAGGGGCTGGGCGAAGGCCAGAGCGATGTCTTCCCGCGCTCGGTTTCCTGGTACGAGCGGTTCTTCGACGACCAGGCCGGCGGCTGGGCGCGGGACCTCGCCCGGCGCGAGCAGATTTCCCCCGTGGCCTGCGAGCGGCGGTATGGCGAACTCTGGGCATCGCTGCAACCGTTGGTTCCGGTGAATGACTTCGGCGATGGGGTGCTGGACTGCCTGGCGCTTTCCGAGGGCGACCGCGAGAGCCGCCCCGTGGTGCGCCTGACGACCGAGGGCGGGGGCCGGTTCTTCCTCCTCTCCACCGACCTCCGGCGCTACCTGCTGCGCTGGGTCTACATCGAGGAACTCTATCTCGACACCGCCCGGCCGCGGTGGGAGGATTTGCGCAAGGCCCACCGGCGCATCATCGGCGACGATCGCACCGTGCCGTACCACTACTTCAACTACGCCGACATGCTGGAGCGCGCCGGTGAATTGGAAGACGCCCGCGCCGTGCGCCTGGAGGCTGTGGACTTGGCTGAACCCGCTTTCCACCACCCGGCTGGGCGGCTCGGTTGCGCTTACGTGCCGAACTTCGACATCTGATTCCCCATCGAGCTGACCTCTCCCGGCATCCATTCATCGCATGCGCCTGGTGATCGACATTCCGGCCGTCAACTGCACGCTCGACGTGGAGGTGGCCCTGGGCAGCCGCGTGCGCGACCTGATCGCGCGGCTCAATGAGCGGGAAGCCGCGCTGCGCGAGGCCGGCGTGCGCGTCACCGCGCTTACCCTCAACGGAGAGACCTTGCCGGCTGATCAAACCTGGGGCCGTCTGGGGAACCGGATCGGCTTCCCCGGCGCGGACCGGCTCACGGCGGAGATCGCGCCTCTGGCGGCGGAAGCCGCGCGGATCGATCCCGGACCGACTGCCGTCGCCCCCTTGACCAAGAAGGCCGACGCGCCCCGCGCGCCCCGGCCCGAAACCGAGCCCCCGGGAGAGCCGGCCGGGCGCTCGCTGCGCATACGTTTCAGGGGGCCGAGGCGCGAAGCCACGCGCGAAACGCCCGCCCCGCCCAAGCCCGCCGAGCCGCTCCCCGGCCTCGCCGAGACGACCCCCGCCGGGGAGGCCAGCCGCCGCTTGCCGCTTCCCGATGCTGCCCCGGAGCGTGAGGCGGTCCCGCGCGCCGGCGCTCACGGCGAGGCCCACGAGCCGGCCGCCGCCGAGGGCGGAGGGAGCACGGAGTACTACCCGCCGCCGGATTCGACCGACGAGCGGGAGAACGCTTTCCCGCCCGCGCCTACCCCGCGGCGCGCCAGGGTGGAGCCGGAGGAATCTGAGGCGGAGGATGGCGATCGGGAGGGATCGCGGGACGAGGAGCGGAGCGTTCGCGATTCCGGCCGCCACGGTCGGGGCGGGTTGGACGCCGCCGGAGCCGAACCCCGGGGGGCGGAAGCGGCGGACGATGCGCGGCCACCGGGACCGGACCGGCGCGGAGCAGACACCGCGGAAACGGACCATCGAGCCACGTCGAAACCGCGCGGAGAGGAAGCCACGCCCACCGACCGCCGGGCCACCCCGGCGCCGCGCGGCAAAGAGACGGCCGACCCCGCCGAAGCCCCGGAGCGGAGCGAGCGCGGCGCGCCCTGGTACGAACAGCCCGACGACCAGCCTCCCGCCGCGGGTGGGAAGCCGGAGGAGCGCCGCGACCCCGGCGCCCGGCGGCGGCGGTTTTCGCCTAGGACACGGGGCACGCTGGACGAGTTCGTGGATGACGACGAGATTCCGCCGCCGTTGCCCGGGGGGCGCGGCCGTGAGCGGCAGCGGGAGCGCGATGGCGGGCGTGGCGGCGGTCACGAACGTGAACGCGAGCGTGGGTTCGCGCGGCGCGAGGCGGCGGCGGCGGCGTCGGAAGAGGGCGGTCCGCCGGCACTTCCCGTGCGCGGGGCGATGCCGGCGCAACGCGCCGCCGGGCATGGGCGGGGGCGGGGGCGGCGTGAGGTCGAGGGCGGTGTCGCCGGGGCCGCGCGCCGGGCGATGGACTCGTACTGGCG
>JACQVU010000258.1 GCA_016209585.1 Planctomycetota bacterium | reverse complement strand
CTCGTTCGGCATGCTGGGGTGCGACTTCAAGTGCGGCTACTGCCAGAACTGGATCACGTCGCAGGCGGTGCGAGACCCCGAGGCGGTGGCGCCGGCGCGGCGCATGACGGCGCGGGAGATCGTGGAGATGGCCGAGCGCCACGACGCGGCGGTGGTGGCCAGCACCTACAACGAGCCGCTGATCACGGCGGAGTGGGCGGCTTCCGTGTTCCGGACGGCGCGGGCGCGCGGGTTGCGCACGGCGTTCGTCTCCAACGGCAACGGGACGCCGGAGGTTCTGGCCTACCTGCGGCCCCACCTGGACTTCTACAAGGTGGACCTGAAGGGGTTCAGCGATCGCGCCTACCGGCGGCTGGGCGGGGCGCTGGACAACGTGCTGGCGACCATCGAGCGGCTGGTGGACCTGGGGTTCTGGGTGGAGGTGGTGACGCTGGTGGTGCCGGGGTTCAACGACACGCCGGAGGAACTGCGGAACATCGCCCGGTTCCTGGCCGGCGTCTCGGTGAACGTGCCCTGGCATTTGACGGCGTTCCATCCCGACTACAAGATGACGGACCGGGGGCCGACGGAGCGGGCGACGCTGCTGCGCGGCCACGACCTCGGCCGGGAGGCGGGGCTGAGGTACGTCTACCTGGGCAACATGCGCGCCGGCGAGCGGGAGTGCACCTTCTGCCACGCCTGCGGCGAGTTGCTGGTGGAGCGCACGGGGTACCGCGTCCACCGGGTGGCGGTGCGCGACGGCTGCTGTCCGCGATGCGCGGCGCGGATTCCCGGCGTGTGGGCGCGGCGTGGCCCCCGCGCGCCGGCCGGCGGGGAGTTGGACCTGGCGTGGAACGTGGACCTTCAGAAACATCCGGCCGGGTGATCGTTCCGCGTCGCGGCGGGGGGTCATGCCGGGCGGAGGGGGAAACCAACCCATGCGCGGTATCAAGTTCCGGTGGTGGATCGTGGCGGCTGGCGTCGTCCTGCTCCCGGCGTTGGCGGGGGCGGGGGAGGAGCCGGTGTACGACATCCGCCCCCGGTTCACGGACGGCGAAGTGGCGCACCGCAAGTTCCTGCTCAGCAAGAAACTGAACCTGATGATGGAGTTCAAGAAGGGCGAGCCGAAGCCGATGGCTGTCTACTCCACGCGCCTGACGGTGCTCAGCGACAAGACGCTGGCGCACGACGCGGTGAGCAAGACCAGCGTGGAGCGCACCATCTACTATCGCAAGGAGCGCTCGTTCAACGGCATCCTCAAGGCCCGCAAGAGCAGCACGCTGATGGGAACCACGTTCATCATCAACGGCGACCTCGACGCCCGCGCCTACCAGGTGGTGCGGGGGGCGCCGGAGGAGAAGGAACTGCGGTTGATGCTGCCCGACAACTACGAGCGCGCCTTCTGCCCCGACAAGCCGGTGCGCATCGGCGAAAGTTGGGACCGCGCGCTGGAGCACGTGAAACTCCTCTGGCTCAGCGACTTCCGCGAGATGCGGGGCGGCGGCGGCAAGGGGCGGCTCGAACGGATCGTGAACGGCAAAGGCGGCCAGCCGGAGGTCGCCGAAATTTACGTGGAAGGCTGGGCCGAGGGGCTGGAGGCCGACTACGACCTTGACGTGCGTCTCAGCGCCAAGGGCATCGTGACCTATCGCCTGGCGACGGGAAAGATCGAGACTGGCAAACTGACGGGCAGCATCGCCGCGAAGGGGAAGATTTCCAACATTCCGGCGGAAGGCGGGGGGGAATTGCTGCTGGACATGACGCCCATCACCCAGGCCGAGGCGCTGGAATTCAAGAGCGAACCCGAGGCGACGTCCGACGAGGGCCAGGCGACCGAATCGACCGGCGGCCAGTGATGGCGGGGAGGACCGGCGGGAGAACGTGATTTTCGGTCGGGCCGGTCGGGCCGACGATGCGTTATCATCAGGAGGGAGTTGAGACGAACATGGGAACGATATCGCGCCAGGTGTCCGTGGTTCGGCAGCGGTTGCTGCTCGAGCGGGTCTGCGAGCGGCTGGTGGTCACCGTGACGTTCGCCATATTTCTGTTGTGCGGCTGGTTCGTGGCCGCGCAGGCCTCGCTGGTGGCGTGGGACGGGCTGGCCGCGGGTTTGCTGGCGTGCGGCGCGGCGCTCGGCGTGGCGCTGGTCTGGGGCGCGGTGGGGTTGCCGTCGCGCGAGCGGGTGTCGTTGCTCATGGACGAGCGGTTGGCGGGTCAGGAACGGTTTTCGACGGCGCTGGTGCTTTCGGATCGCGTCGGGGACGAAGTGGTGCGCGCCGTGGTGCGGGACGCCGAGCAGGCGCTGCGGGAGGCCGCGGGGCGGCCGGTGGCGCGGTTCCGGGCGCCGCTGGCGGCGCGCATCCTGCCGTTCGCGTGCGTGGGCGCGGGGCTGTTGTTCCTGTTGATGCCGGAGTTCGACCCCTTCGGCCACCGCGCCCGGGAAGCGGAGCAGCGCCGGCAGCGCGATCGGGTGGAGGCCGCGGCCCGCGCGCTGGCGGTGGAGGCGGAGGAGGTGCGGAAAGACCTGGCGAAGCCGGAGGCGCGCGGCAAGTACGACGAGGTGCGGGAGGCGCTGGCGCGGATCGAAGAGGCGCGCGAAGAGTTCCGGGAAGCGCCCCCGACGCCGGAGGAGGCCATGGCGCGCCTCTCCGAACTTGACCGGCAGGTGGCCGAGCGGGAGAAGGACGCCGTCGAGAAGATGAAGACGTTCCAGGACGCCGTCTCCAAGGCGTCGTGGGAAGAGACCACTTCCAACCTGATGGACGCCCTGCAAGACCTGGACGCCGAGCGCGCCCAGCAGGAGTTGGAGAAGTTGAAGGCGGCGCTGGGCGAGCAGATCAAGAGCGGCAAACTCTCCGGCGCCGACCTGAAACGGCTGGGCGCCGAACTGCAAAAAATGGCCGCCGCGATGGAGAACAGCGGCGACCTCTCCCCGCTGGCGAAAGACCTGAAAGACCTGGGCGAGACCATGGCCGAGGCCGGCCAGACGCTCGCCGAGCAACCTCGCGTGGACGCGGAGAAGTTCCTGAAGAACGACGCCCTCAGCGACACCCGCCGCCGGCTGCGGGAAATGCTGGAAGACGAGGAGTTCCAGAAGGCGCTGGAAGCGGCTGAAATGCCAGAGACGCTGGAAGAGTTGCGCGAGGCGCAGAAGGAGATGGACGCGCTCTGCGAGCAGCAGGAACTGTCCGCCGCCGATCTGGAGCGCATGCGGCGGCTCACGGAGAAAATGCAGGCGCTGGAAGATCGCCTGGAGAAGGCCCTGTCGCCGGAGATGGAACAGAAACTGAAGGAACTGGCCGAGAAGATGCGCGAGAAACTGGGCCAGTGCCAGAAACAGCTGGAGGAACTTGAGAAGCAGATGGAGCAGGCCTGCCAGGGAATGGAGCAGGAGTATGAGCAAGCCCAGCCCGAACTGACCAAGGAGCAGATCGACCGCTTGATCAGCATGCTCGACGCGCTCTCCGCCGACGACCTGCAGCAGTTGATGGAGCAGTTGATGGAGTCGGAGATGCTGGGCAAGTTGCGCGCCGGCCTGTCGCGGGGCATGGGGAAACTGTCGGGCGAGGACCTGGGGGAGATGCTCTCGCTCCTGGAGAGCCTGCGCGCCCGCGGACGGGGCCGGCCGGTGGTCAAGAACAGCGCCCGCATGGGGCGTGGCGGCCGGCCGGGGCCCCGCGGGCGCGGCGGGGGCGAGCAGCCGCGCGACACGTTCGCGCCGGACTCCGACATGAAGGACGAGCGCGCCACCGGCAAGAGCAACCCCGGCAGTTACGCCGGCGCCGGGTACGAGCGCGGCCTGCCCCAGGAAGGGCTGTTGAAGGTTCCGCGCTCCAGCCCGGCGCGGGAGGCGGCGCAGCGGGAAGAGGAGGCCATCGACTCCACGCTGGTGCCGCCGCGCTACCGCAAACATCTGCGCCAGTACTTCCGTTCATTAAAGCCGGAGGCCGTCGACGAAGGCGCCGGCGGCGCGGCGGCGCCACCGCCGGGCGCGGCGGGCGAGGAACCGAAGTCAACGTCGACGCCGACGCCCGCGTCGCCAGGCGGATCGGGGTCGGAACCGGAGTCCGCTCCGGCGCCACCAGGGGGCGACGAGGGCGAGTTCTGAGGCGATCGGGGAGGGCTTCAGGAAGGCTCGTGTGACAGGATGAGGCCGCGCAGAGACTTTCCGCGGGATTGCCATGAGGCTCGCGCCGCGACCGCCGCGCGAGGCGGCGCGGTGGCGGCGGTGGCGGTGGCCGGCGCGCTGCTGGCCGCGTTCGCGGGCGCGGCGTGGTCGGCGTCCGGGTGGCCTTCTCCGGGCGGGGAGGCTTCTTCATCGTCACCGGCTGAGGGCGTGGAGTGGCTTTTCGAGTTCGGCACGCGGGGCAGCACGCCGGGGAAGTTCGCGGCCCCGCGCGGGATCGCGGTCGGGCCTGGCGACGTGATCGCGGTGGTGGACCGCTCCGGGCGAGTGCAGCGGTTCCAGGCCGACGGGACCTTCCTGAACGAGTGGGCGCTGCCCAAGAGCGACACCGGCACGCCGACCGGGTTGGGCTTCGATCACGACGGCACGATCCTGGTGGCGGACACGCACAACTCGCGGATGCTGCGGTACAGCCCGGAGGGTCGGGAACTGGCCCGTTGGGGCCGGTACGGGGCGGGGGAGGCGGACTGTTTCGTCTACCTGACCGACGCCTGCGTTCTTCCCCGCGGGGCCGGGTCGCCGCTGGGGGAAGGGGGCATTTACGTGAGCGAATACGGTCGGGAGGGGCACGACCGGGTGCTGGGTTTCGCGTCCGACGGCCGCCTTTTGACGGCCTTCGGCGAGTTCGGGGAACTTCCCGGCCACTTCCGGAGGCCGATGGGCATCTGCGCCGTGGCGGGGCCGGGCGGGACGCTTTTGTGCGTGGCCGACTCCACCAACGACCGTGTGCAGGGGTTCGACGCGGCCGGGCGCTTCGTGCGGGAATTCGGCGGGCGGGGGAGCGGCCCGGGTCGCATGGTGACGCCGATGGACGTGGCGGCCGGGCCGGACGGCACGCTGTACGTCGTGGAGTACGGCAACCACCGCGTGCAGCGCTTCACGGCCGAGGGTCGGCCGCTGGGCGCGGCAGGGTCGTTCGGCACGGGCGCGGAACAGTTCAACTACCCCTGGGGCGTGGCGGTGAACTCGCGCGGGGTGGTCTACGTGGCTGACACGAAGAACCACCGCGTCGTGGCGCTGCGTTTTCGGTGAAGGGCGCATGGGGATCGCGTTCGGCAACCCCTATTTCCTGTGGCTGTTCCCGGTGCTGGCCGCCGCGGCGGTGTGGATCGCGCGGCGGTCGCTTTCCGGGCTGGCCGGGGCGCGCCGCAAGGTGGCGCTGGGAATCCGGCTGGTGGTGATCCTCATCCTGACGTTGCTGCTCGCCGACCCGCGCGCCGAGCGTCCCGATGAGAGCGTGGCGGTGGCGTTCTGCGTCGACTATTCGCGATCCGTGCCCGAGGCCGAGTTGCGCCGCGCGGCGAAGTTCATCAGCGAGGCCTCCGGCGCGCGCCACCCTGGCGACCGGCTGGAGGTGGTGGCCTTCGGGGGCGAGGCGGCGATCGAGCAACCCTTCGCGGCGGAGTTTTCCGGGTTGGCGCCGTCGCTGCACACCTGGGTGGACCCGGAGAAGACCGCCATCGGCGCGGCCTTGCGGTTGGCGGCCTCGTCGTTCGCGGAAGGGGCGGGGCGGCGGGTGGTGCTGATCACCGACGGCAACGAGAACCGGGGCGACGTGGTGGCCGCCGTGGAGAAGGCGCGCGCCGCCGGCGTCGCGGTGGACCTCTTCCCTATCCGTTACAAACATGAAGAAGAGGTGCTGGTGGAGAAGGTGACCTGCCCCGACCACGTCACCGTGGGCCGGAAGTTCGAGTTGCGGTGCATCATCCACTCCACGGTGGAAACCACGGCCGAGATCGACGTGCTGGCGAACAACGAGGCCACCGGGGGCGAGCGCCTCTCAGCCGCCTTGCCGAAAGGAGCCGCGCGGCTGACGGTGCTTCGCGCCATCACCGGCGCGGAGGGCGGCGCGGCGCGGGCGGAGGCGACCGTTGACGGCCTGCCGCTGGCCGAGGGCACACGGCTGGCGGCCGGCCGCCACGTGGTGGCGATCGACGAGACGCTGGAACTCCCCGGGCCGGCGGAGGCGCGCTACCGGGTGCTTGCCGGGGCGGCCGGGGCCGAGGCGGCGGTGGGCGCGCCCGCCCCGATCCCGCTGGCCGGCGGGCGGCACGCGCGAAGCCTGTACGTGAGGCTGGAGTGCGGCGGGGCCGCGACGCTGGCCGTAGAGCATCGCGGCCGGGGAGAGACGGGGCGCGCGCCGGCGTGGGAGACGGCGGCGGGCGGGGAGAGCGAAACGACGCTCGTGTTGAACGGCGAGGGCGAGACGAAGGCCACGCTCTTCGTTCCGCGGGAGCGCATGCGGGTGAAGTTGCGGCCGGGGAAGAACGCCATCGCGTTGCCCCAGCCGGTGACGACGGCGGGGTTGCACTCGTTCCAGGTGCGGATCGCGCCGGAACGTGACACGGTGACGGGGAACAACCGGGCGTTCGCCTACACCTACGCCTCCGGCGACCGGCCCACGGTGCTGCTGCTGGACGACGATCCCGCCAGCGCGCGGCTGCTGCTGGCGGCGATGGCGTCGCGGCCGGGGCGGCCGGAGACGCCGTTCACCATCGAACACCGGCCGAGCGCCGACTGTCCGCAGACGATGCTGGGGCTGGCGTCGTACGACGCCATCGTGTTGTCGAACGTGCCGGCGGCGGCGTTTTCGGACGAGCAGAAGGAGATGCTGCACGACGCGGTGCACGAGTTCGGCGTGGGGTTGATCATGGTGGGCGGGGGGGACGCTTTCGGGGCCGGCGGGTACCAGGGATCGGCGGTGGAGGCCGCGTTGCCGGTGAACATGGACGTGACCAACCGCAAGGTAACGCCCAAGGGCGCGCTGGTGCTGGTGCTGCACACCATGGAGATTCCGGGCACGACGGAGTGGGGCAAGCGGGTGGCGAAGGAGGCCATCGGCGTCCTGGGCGCCAACGACGTTATCGGCGTCCTCTACTACGATGCCCGCGGAGGCGGGGAACGGTGGCTGATCAACCTGCAGCCGGCGCGCGACAAGGACGAACTCTCGCGGACCGTGGACGACATGGTGAACGGCGACGCGCCGGACTTCGGGCGGTTCGTGCGGTTGGCGCACGAGGGGTTGACGGCCGACCCGAGGGCGAAAGACGCGGTGCGCAAGCACGTGATCGTGATCTCCGACGGCGACCCGGCGCGGCCCAGCCCCAAGGAGTTGAACGATCTGGCGAGCGCCGGCATCACACTCTCCACGGTGCTGATCTCCGGCCACGGCCAGCCGGAAATGGACACCATGCGCGGCATGGCTGAGGCCACGGGGGGCAGGTTCTACAACGTGCTGGACGCCAAGAGCCTGCCGCGCATCTTTATTAAAGAGTCGGCCGTCGTGCGCCGCGGCATGTTCATGGAAGAGACGCAGCGGCCCCGCGTGGCCGACGTGTCGCAGATGCTGCAGGGCATCGGCCAGAACGACCTGCCCCCCCTCACCGGCTACGTCACCACCTCGCAGAAGCGGAACGCCGCGGTGCGGCCGCAGTATCCCCTTTTGTCGAGCATCAAAGACGCCGAGGAAGACCCCATCCTGGCGCAGTGGGAGTACGGCGTGGGCCGCGCCGTCGCCTTCACCAGCGACCTCGGCCGGCGCTGGGCCACGCCCTGGGTCCAGTGGGGAAAGTACGACCGCTTCTGGCGCCAGGTCATCGAATGGACGCTGAAGAAAGTCAGCCGGGCCGACTTCGAGAGCCAGGTCGCGGTCGGCGGATCGGACGCCGAGGGGAAAATCGTCGTGTTCGGCGAAGACGAGGAAGGGCGCACGCTCGATGGCCTCACCATCAAAGGCAAGGTCTATCCCCCTTCTGGCCGCCCCGCCGAAGTGCTGCTGCGGCAGACGGCCCTGGGCCGCTACGAGGGCGAGTTCGACGCCGGGCAGGAAGGCGCTTACTACTTCGCCGCCGACGCCGGCGGCGGGCGGTTGATCACCACCGGCTTCACGCGATCGGCGTCGGCGGAGTACTCGGCGCGGGAGAGCGATGAGCGCCTCTTCGCCGCCGTGCTGCGGGCGTCGGGCGGGCGGGAAATCCGCGAACCGGCGCGGGCCTTCGACCGCGACCTCACCCGCGTAGACACCCGCCAGCCGCTCTGGCGGGCACTGTTCTGGGCGGCGCTGGGGCTTTTCTTCCTCGACATCGCCTTCCGGCGGCTCGACATTGAGTACCGTGCGCTGCTCGCGCCGGTGGGTTTCGTCGTCGCCCGGTTGCGCCGGTCGCGCCGCAAAAGGGCCGTCGCGACGAAGACCGCGGCGGCGGTGGGCGGGGGTGTCCCGGCGCACGGGGCCGCGATCTCCCCCGCGGGGCCGGAGCAGCCCGGGCCGCCGGCGGCGCCGGAAGGTGAACCCCCGGCGGTGGCGGCCGGTCCTCCCGGCGCGGCTGGGGAGGGCGCCGGGGCGGAGGCGGGGCCGGGGGATGGGCCGGCGGCGTCGGGAGCGGAGTACATGCAGGGTCTTTTCGCGGCCCGCGACCGCGCCCGGCGCAAGCGCGGACTGCGGAAGCGGAAGTAGGGGCGCTCCTTGCGCCCGCCCGGGGGTCGGGGGTCGGGGGTTGCCCGTACGGGCGCGGGCGCGGGAGAGTGTGACGGTAAACTGATGGAGAACGGGACCATGGACGTCACGGAACGGGCGGATCGCTTCCGGCGCATCTTCGAGGAGTTGCGCGAGGAGGTGGGGAAGGTGATCGTGGGCCACCGGGAGGCCGTGGAGCAGGTGCTGACCGCCGTGTTCTGCGGCGGCAACGTGTTGCTGGAGGGCGTGCCCGGCCTGGGGAAGACGATGCTGGTGCGGACGCTGGCGGCGGCGCTGGAACTGCGGTTTTCGCGCGTCCAGTTCACGCCCGACCTGATGCCGGCCGACATCGTGGGCACCACGATCATCGTGGAGGACGAGGCCGGCCGGCGCGAGTTCCGTTTTCAGGAGGGGCCGCTGTTCGCCAACATCGTGCTGGCCGACGAGATCAACCGCGCCACGCCCAAGACCCAGTCCGCGCTGCTGGAGGCGATGCAGGAGCACTCGGTCACGGTCGGCCGCAAGACCTACCGGCTGGACGACCCCTTCTTCGTGCTGGCGACGCAGAACCCGCTGGAGATGGAAGGCACCTACCCGCTGCCGGAGGCGCAGGTGGACCGTTTCTTTTTCAAGGTGCTGATGAAATACTCTTCGCGGGAGGAGCTTGGGGCGATCCTGGCGCGGACCACGGCCGGCCATGAGCCGGAGGTGAAGCCGCTGCTCGGGCCGGGGGAACTGCGGGAGTGGCGGGAGTTCATCACGCGGGTGGTGATCGCGCCGCACGTGCAGGACTACGCGGTGCGTCTGGCGCTGGGCACCCATCCGGGCGGGGAGTTCGCGGGGGCGACGGTGAACCGGTTCGTGCGGTACGGCGCGTCGCCGCGGGGGGCGCAGGCGATGGTGATGGCGGGGAAGGTGGCGGCGCTGCTCGACGGCCGGCTCAACGTGAGTTTCGACGATCTCGCGGCCGCGGCCGTGCCGGCGTTGCGTCACCGGATCATCCGCAACTTCGAGGGCGAGGCCGAATCGGTGGAGCCGGACGCCATCGTACGGGACGTGGTGGCCGGCGCCGCGCGCGAGATCGGGGTGAAATGACGAACCACCAGGGGGCGATGACCAACAAGTATCTTTCCATTCCGCTGGGGCGGGCGAACCTGGAACGGCTGTGGGAGAAGGCGCACGCCGCGCTGGGCACGGGCAAGCCGGACCCGGACGACGTGATCGCCGAGTTCCTGCGCCTGGAGGAGCGCGGCAAGGACGACGCCGTGGTGGCGCTGTTCGGCGGCTACCTGAACAAACTGCTCTTCCCCTGGATGGCGCCGGAAGACTGCGGCGTCTCGCGCTTCAAGCGCGCCTGCGACCTCGACCCCAAGAACGAAACGTACAAACTCATCCTCGCCGACGCCGAGGCCGCCTGGGACGCCAAACGGGGCAAGCCCCGCAAGAAACCCGAGGAACCCCCGCCAGCCGAGAAGGGCCGGGGCCGCGGGCGGGGGCGCCCGCCGGCCGGCGAAGCGCCGGCGCCGGAGTTCGCCGCCGGCGCCGAAGAGGAGTGATCCGTGGCCGACGATGACGCCGCGCTGCTCTCCGGCGAGTTCCTGCGAAGCCTGGCCCGCCTGGACCTGGCCTCGAAGAAGATCGTCCGCGGCGGCGCCACCGGCGAGCGTCGCTCGCGCAAGAAAGGCGCGTCGGTGGAGTTCGCCGACCACAAACCCTACTCGCCCGGCGACGACCTGCGCTTCATCGACTGGAACGTCTACGGC
Organism: Planctomycetota bacterium; assembly: GCA_016209585.1. Lineage (GTDB taxonomy): Bacteria > Planctomycetota > UBA8742 > JACQVU01 > JACQVU01 > JACQVU01. Next base: position 4,772 of record JACQVU010000258.1, on the reverse strand, counting down.
CGCCTGGATCGCGTCTTCGTCAAATTGTTCCTCGAGGAGGAAGACCGCCTCATCCACGTGCTGCTCGACGCCTCCGGCTCCATGCGCTACGGCGCGCCCGACAAACACCTCTTCGCACGGCGCGCCGCCGCCGCCCTCGCCTTCCTGGCCCTGTCGCACGGCGACCGCGTGGGCGTCGCCGCCTTCTCCACTTCCGTGGATCGCGCCTTCCCCCCCGTGCGCGGCAAGCCCAGCCTCTCCCGGCTGCTCCGCTTCCTTGAAGACCTCCCCGCCGCCGGCGGCACGGCCATCAACGCGGCGTGCCGGAAGTTCGCGCTGGGCACCCCCCGGCGCTCGCTGGTGATCCTGCTCTCCGACTTCCTCGACCCCGCCGGCTACGAACCGGGCCTCGCCGACCTCGCCACCCGCCACTGCGACGCCGCCGTCATCCAGGTTCTGGCGCCGGAAGAAGACAACCCCACGCTGGCCGGCGACCTCCGCCTCGTCGACCTGGAGGAGGGCGCCCGCGTGGACGTGTCGCTCAGCGCCCCGCTGCTGCGCGCCTACCGGCGCCGGTTGGACGCCCTCCGCGCCGGCTTGGCCGCGTTCTGCCGCCGGCGCGGGATCGCGCTGGCCACGGTGCGCACCGACATGCCGCTGCACGATCTGGTCTTCGGCTCGCTCCGCAAGGCCGGGCTGGTGGTGTGACGCGATGGGCGGAATAACGGACTGGTTCGCCTCCCTCGCCCTCGGCGCGCCGCGGCTCGTGGCGTGGCTCGCCGGCGGGTTCGGCGCGGCGCTCATTCTGCTCTACCTGCTGCGCCTCCGGCGCGCGCCGGTCTCCGTCTCCAGCGTCATGCTCTGGCGGCAGGCGCTGGAAGACTTCCGCGCCAACCATCCCTTCCAGAAGTTGCGGTTAAACGTGCTCCTGCTGCTCCAGGCGCTCACCCTGCTCACCGCCGCCGCGGCCGTGGGGGAACTGGTGGCGCGGGGAAAGGCGTCGGGGCGGCGCGCCATCATCCTCATCATCGACCGGTCGGCCAGCATGTCGGCGCGGGAGGCTGATGGCCGCACGCGGCTGGAGATCGCGCGGGAGAAGGCCCGGGAGGTGGTGGACGGCATGGGCGGCGGCGACACGGCGATGGTGGTGGCCTTCGCGGCCGACACCGAAGTGCTCTGCGCCTTCACGCCCGTGGCGGCCGACATCAGGGCGGCGCTGGATCGCGTGCGGCCGTCGGACGCCCCCACGGACCCGTCGGAGGCGCTGCGCATCGCCTCGGCCGCGCACCGGGCGGGCGCCGGCGTCACGGCCATCATGTTCACCGACGGCCGGTACGAGGCGCGGTTCGCCAGGGCCTTCACCGCCAAGGCCAAGGAGGGCGGCCTGCGGCAGAACCTCGACCTCACCTACGTCCGCGTGGGTGAGACCACCGGCAACTGGGGCATCGTCACGTTCGACGTGCGGCCCATATTTCGCGCCGGCGCGCCGCGGCCGGAGGTCGAAGGAGGGCCGCCCGCCGCCGCCAACGACGGCTATCGGGTGCTGGCGGAGGTGAAGAACTTCTCGGATAGCCGCGCCAAGCGCACGGTGTCGCTCTACCACGACGGTAAGTACCGGCGCTCGGTGTCCGTCGACCTGGGGCCGGACCGCGCGCAACAAACGGTCTTCTCGCTGCCCGAACGCGCCGCCGGCGTCGTGGCGGTGCGCATCGACGGCGAGGACGCGCTGGCCGCGGACGACGAGGCGCGCGCCGTCCTCGCCCCGCCGCGCCCCCGGCGGGTGCTGCTGGCCACGCCCGGCAACTACTACCTGGCCTCCGCCCTGGAGGCTGACCCCGACGTGGAGTTGACCACCAAGGCGCCTTCCGAACTGGCGGCGATGATCACGGCCGGGGAGTTCGATCCCGAGGCCTGGACCTGCGTCTGCCTCGACCGCGCGATCCCCGACGCCTGGCGCCCCGGCGGCCTGCGCGGCAACTACCTCACCTTCGGCCTCGTTCCCCCGGTCGACGGCTACAAGCAGGAGGGGCGCGACGCCACCAGCCGGGTGATCGACTGGCACGCGGCGCACCCCATCAACCGGTACCTGAACTACGCCGACGTGAACATCGCCTCCCGCCCGGCGGTCGCCACGCCCAAGTCGGCCGTGACGCTGCTGGAGTCCAACGACGGCCCGCTCATCACGCTCTTCCAAGGCGCCGAGATCAACCTGGTGGCGGCGCACTTCTCGCTCCTGAAAAGCGACTGGGCGCTGAAACGCTCCTTCCCCATCTTCCTGCACAACGCCGTGGAGTGGTTCGAGGAAGCCCGGGGAAAGTCCGGCGGGCGTTTCACCCGCACCGGCGCAGCCGCGAAGTTCGAGGCCGGAACCGACCACCAGGCGGGCGAGACCATCACCGCCTCCTGGACCGGACCGGGCGGCGGGCAGGAGGGCGAGCCGCGGCGCGAGACCGGCGTGGTCTCCTTCCGGCTGGCTGCCGGCCGGCGGCAGACCTTCGCGGCCACCGACCGCGCCGGCCTCTATGCTTTCGAGATCGACGGCGGGCGGCAGACGTTGGCCGTCAATCTGCTGGACGAGGTCGAGTCGAACATCGCGCCGCGCCAGGAACTGGTCTATGCTCAGGACGAGAAGCCGGTCCGCGCCGGAGAGATCGCGAAATCCGACCGCGACCTCTGGCCCTGGCTGGCCGGCATCGCCCTTAGCCTGGTCATGGCCGAGTGGTGGCTCTACCACCGCCGCACGCTGGGGTGATCCCCAGCGGGGGTCAGGGATCGGGGGTTGGGGGTCGGGGGTCGGGTGCTGAGGCGCTCCATCGGCTGACAACTGGCAACTGACAACTGACAACTTCCCTCGAGCGGCTGACCCATGATCGCCGGCGACCTTCTCCCTCACGGCCCGCCGTCGGCGGTGGCGGCGGTGGTGGTGAACTGGAACGGCGGTGAAGAGACCGCGGCCTGCGTGCGCTCGCTGCTTTCGCAGTCGGGCGCGACGCCGCGGGTATGCGTAGTAGACAACGGCTCCAGCGACGGCTCCGCCGAGCGGCTCGCGGCCGAGTTCCCGGACGTCACGCTGATTCGCACCGGGGCCAACCGGGGTTTCGCCGCCGGCGCCAACGCCGGCATGCGGTGGGCGCTGGCCGAGGGTGCTGGCGCCATCCTGCTGCTCAACAACGACGCCACGCTCGCCCCGGCCGCCGTCGCCAACCTGCTCCGCGCGCTCCGGGCCGGGCGGGCGGCCGGCGTCGCCGTGGTGACGCCGCTGGTGCTCTTCGCGGACCGTCCCGATCGCGTCTGGGCGGCCGGCGGGGCGATCAGCCGCCGCCTGCCCTTCCCGCGCAGCCCCGCCTACCGCCGCCCGGCGAGCGGCTGGCGCGGGCGGCGGCGCGTGACTTTCGCGAGCGGGTGCGCGCTGCTCGTCGCGGCCGACGCCGTGCGGCGCGTGGGGTTGCTTGATGAAACGCTGGCCATGTACGGCGAGGACGCCGACTGGTCGCTGCGCTTCGCGGCGGCGGGGTACGCGATGGAGTACGCGCCGGAGGCGGTCGTGCTCCACAAAGGTGGCTCCTCCGCCCGCCGGCGGTCGCCGGACGGTTCGTTCGCGCTTCACCAGTCCACGCGGAACCTGCTCGTGGTGGGGCTGCGCCACGCGGCGCCCGGATGTCGCCCGATCTTCCTCGGCTTCTTCCTGGTCCGCTGGTTCGCGTACATGCTGTTGAAGCAGGCGATCCGCGGGCGGTTCGCCGCGGCGCGGGCAATCCTTTCTGGCGCGGCACAGGGGCTTCACGTCGCTCTCCGGGAACGGCGCCGGTCCTGATGCAGCCCAGCCACGAAAAAGCGCCAGAGACACAAGAGACTCGTGATTTCCGTAACCGTTCACCCGCCTGGCAGCCGCAGACGAACATCCGCAGATGACGCAGAGCAGCGCAGATTCCCAAAGGAGGGTGGGAACGTGAGAACGTGGGCATGGGGCGGGCGCCGTCCCGCGCCCCTCGCCCCTCGTCCTCCGGCGACTTCTGCGTTCATCTGCGTAACCTGCGGATGAGTCTCTGGAGTCGGTGAACGGTTATTGATTCCCGTGCCTCTTCGTGGCCACGGGGACGCCAGGATCGGGCTTGCCGCGCCGCCGCCGCCGGCGCTACAATCCGCCCTTCCGTGCGGTCTTGCGCGGCGGGCCATCTTCCCGCGCGGCCGTTACCCCTCAGCAAGGATCCGTCCATGCTCCGCACGCTCGCATCCCGCGCCTTCCGTTTCTCCCTCGCCGCTCTGCTCGCGGTGGCGGCGCTCGCCGCCGCGCCGGCGCTTCGCGCCCAGGACGAGGACCTCTTCGGCGGCGACGACAAGCCCGCCGCCGCCCACGGGGATGCGAAAAACGCCGCCGGCGGGGAGGAAGACAAGGCCGGCGAGGAGGCCGTTCCCGGCACCTACGACGCCGCCCGCGGCGACTTGGCGGCGCGGCTCGACGACCTCATCACCACCCTCTCGGAGGCCAACCGCACCTACTCCGAGCGCGTCAACAAACTGCTCGACCAGGGCGAACAGGAACTCAAACGGGTGCGCGAGATCGCCGGCTCGGTTCAGCAGCAGGTCTCCGACGCCGTCGACGCCGTCCGCGCGCTCGCGGAAACCGTCAAAGAGTTCCTCCTGCTCAGCGAAGACGACATGACCTCGCTGGTCGATGACCTCTCCACCTCCGTCCTCGGCGATCAATTGAAGGGCCTGGTCGACCTGCGCGCCGGAACGCTCACCGACGTTCAGAAACAAGATCTGAAGAACGCCGTCGACACCCCCATCGT
>JACQVU010000252.1 GCA_016209585.1 Planctomycetota bacterium | reverse complement strand
GGCTGGGGGCCGGGGGTCAGGCGGAGTACCGCGGTGTCGGGTGTTGGGTGTTGGGTGCTGAGGCGCTCTATCGGCTGACAACTGACAACTGACAACTTTCCTCAGGCGGTCGGGACCGGTCACTTGCAGGAGAAGTTGGGGAACTTTTCCTTGAGTTCTTTCTCCAGGTTCTCCGCGCGCTTGACGCCGTTGTAGGGATGTTTCGGTTCGGGACTCTCGTTGAGTTTGCGGAAGCAGAGGGCGGCGCGGCAGAGCGCATGGGGCATGGTTTCCTGCGCCGAAGTGTACAGGACGTAGTTGTACAGGTAGTGCCGCCGCGCCTCGGCGTAGTTGCCCTTGTCGAAGTAGTAGTCTCCCAGGCCGTTGCGGGCGATGGCGCGCACCGCCACGTCGGGTGTCTCCGGGCTGTTGATCACGTCGGTGAAGCGTTTGAACGCCTCCTCCGCCTTGCCCGCCCTGGCCAGGCATTGGGCGTAACGACAGGCGGCCACCGCGTACTGCGCCGGGAAGCGCTTCTGGAAGGAGGCGGACACGCAGACCTCCTTGAACTTCGGCTCCGCCTCCGGGAACTTGCCGTCGAGGAAGATCACGTAGGCCGTCCAGAATTTCCCCAGTTCCTGGAAGCCGTCGATGGCGGCCAGTTTGGTGAAAAAGTCGAGCGCCTTCGGGCGCTCATTGGCGCCCAGCGCGATCTCCCCCAACGCGCCGTAGGTCTCCGGAACGTAGAACCCCTTGCCGTAGGCGGCCAGGTAGGCCTCGTAGGCCGCGCGGGCCTTCACGGCGTCGCCCTTCCTGGCCAGCGCCACGGCGAGGTGATACATGGCCTGTTGCCGGTCAAGCCCCTCCTTCACGTCGGCCGCCTTGGCCAGCGACTGCGCCGCGGCGTCGACCCGGTTGTCGTCCAACTCCTTGAGGCCCTTGCGCAGGCCGGAATCGTCGATCCGCGTGCGGATCACCCGGCGGACCTCTTTCCTTGGCCGGTCGATGGGCACGCCCCCCTCCTGGGGAACGAACGACACCCGGTCGACCTCCATCCCCGTGATCTTGTACACCTCGCTCACCTTGCCGTTCGCGTCCTCAATCTTCTCCTTGCTGTCGTCGGCGGCCCGCGCCGGGCTTCCCGCCCCGGCGACCCGCGCCCATCCGGCGAACACCGCGAACCCGCTCCGACGCCACCGCCGCGACAACCGCCGTGAAACCGCGACCGGGACCATGACTCGCCTCATTTCGTCTGGATGCCACGCGCCGTCGGCCGCATGCCCGGCACGACGAGCCCGTTCCCGGGGATGGAACTCCACCAAACCGCTACGCGCCGATTATAGGGTTCGCCCCGGCGATGTCAAGCCGTCCACGGGCGGCGGGCGGACGGGCGGGGCGCGGGGCGGGTCACCGCCGGCCCCCCGGTTCGGAACGCACCGGCGGCGACGGGGGCAGATCGCCCAAGCGCTGTTTCACGACCTGGGCGGCCCGGCGGATTTCCTCCTGCTCGCCCTTCGTGTCCCCAGCCTTCTCGGCCCGCTCGATCCGGTCATGGGCGGCGCGGATGTCGTCGCCCGCCTGGCGGATGGCGCCGATGCTCACGGCTGAAAGCCCCGCCTTCTCCGCCAACGCGGGCAGGGCGGCGGTGATCTCCAGGATCCCATCCAGCGCCTGGTGGGCGGCCTCACGGTCGGCGGCTGTTTCGACGCTCTTCGAGAGTTCGGCGAGGCGCTTCAGCGCGTCCGGATAGTTGTCGGGCAGGGGGACGGTGGCGGGCGCGGCTGCGCCTTCGGCCTCGACCCGGTAGCCCTCACACCCGGACGCCGCCAGCGTCGCCAGCACGACCACGAGGGCGGCGGACGACGCCCGCGGTCGAGCGCCGAGCGAAGGCGGAGATGGAGCGAATCGAGAGGGTGAAACCGGCATCAGGCGCTGGCTGCGGCGACCGGCGCGCCCTGCGCGGGGAAAAGGTCAGCCACCCGGAGGGAGAAGCCGGGCAGCACCTCGCCGCCACCGAGCAGGTCGCTCTCCCGCAGGTAATGCATGCCGCCCGGCGCGGAATGGACGCGAACGGACCTCGACCGCGGGTTCACCACCCAGACCAGCGGAACGCCGGCGGAGAGATACTCATCCACCTTGGCGTCGACCTCTTCATACCGGTCGTTCGGCGAGATGACTTCGACGGCGAGGTCCGGCGCGATCTTGATTTCACCAAGCGGAGCCTGATCGTTGGGAAGCCGGCCGCGGCGGATGAACGAGACGTCGGGTTTGCGCATGGTGGCGGGCCGGCCGGGAAAGCACCGGTAGTTGGTGTCGGGGCCGAACAGGAAGCCGGCGCCGGTCTTCTTGTTGTACACGACTAACTCCGCGCCCAACGTCATGCCGATCATCGACGACTCCGCCCCCATGTGCCGCTCCATCAGTTGGCCATCGACCAGTTCGAAGCACTCTTCGTTCTCCATCGCCAGGAACTCCTCGGGCGTGACGGAGGCGGGCCGCGCCGGGATCGTCTCCTCCAGCGGTGGCGCGGAAGTGGGATACTCTGCGATAGGCATGACGACTCTCCCCGAGTTTCCCCCGACTCTCGCTTTCATCGTACCATGACTTGACTCGGCACGACGCCCACCTTGCGCCCGCCGGTGAGCGCCCCTATAATCCGCGCTCCGGCGCGCGCCGCGCGCCCCGCCGCACGAGGAGGAGAACCGCATTCATGACCGCGGAAGGCATTCAGGCCGCTTTCCCGCCCGCGCCCCGGAGCGCGGGCGGCGGACCACTTCGCTCCGACGACGACGAGCCGAAGAAGGATCGCGACAAGGAGCCGGGCGGCGTCAATCTGCAGAAGAAGTTGCTGGAGACCCGCACCATCGTCGTCTCCGACACCATCGACGACAAACTCGCGCGGGCGGTCATCAGCCAGTTGCTGGTGCTGGAGGCCGACGACGCGCGGAAGCCGGTGACGATGTTCGTCAACTCCGGCGGGGGGGCGGTCACCTCCGGGTACGCGATTTTCGACGCGATGCGCATGGTGGCCTGCCCGGTGCGGACCATCGGCG
>JACQVU010000011.1 GCA_016209585.1 Planctomycetota bacterium | reverse complement strand
GGGATCGGGGGGCGGGGGGGGCTGGAATCGGAGCTTCTTGGGAGCGCCCCCGTGGCTCTTGTTCCCGGTGGGCAGGAGGACAACGGAGGTGTACGATCCATCGTCATCCGCTCTTGCGACTCTCTCTGGGCAATGACCGTTCATCCTCCGCGACCTCCTTCAGACTCTCCGGCGGGCGGTAGTGAATCGACACGCGACGCCGACTCCGATGGCGCCGCGCCGGCGGGCGCCGCGGCGCACAACGCGGGGGCGCAGGCGCCGCCGCCATCCCCAGGAACGCCGGGCGAAGCGCCGGCTCCTCCGCCGCCGGTCCCGACCGCGCAGGCGGCGGGCGTCGGGGGGAGCGCGCTGGCCGCGCCGCCGCCGGGCCAGCCACGCGCGGGAGGCACGACTGCTGGAAAGCGGGCGCCAAGCGCCACGCGGCGCGGCGCCGGTCCGAACGTCAAGGAACACGCGGGGCTATCATTCGCCATCGTTCCCACGGTGTGCGGGCTGGTCGCGCTGATTTGCGTCGCGGCCGGCGTGGCGTTTGTGTTCAGGGCGAGCGACGGCGATCAGGTCGGCGCTTCCCCCGGAGCGCCGGCAAAGTCCTCAACGCCGGCCCCCGTTTTCCCACCGCCTGAGGCTCCCGCGACCGGCGTCGCGGCGAAACCGGACGACTCGAAGTCCGCGTCCGGGCCATCGAGCGGCGCCCACGCGCTGAAAACGTATTCCCGGTTGCGCATCCAGATGGAGCCGGAGCCGGAGACGAAAGGGCGTGTTCTGGTCGAGATTAACAACGAACCCGCGGGCGCCACCTCTCTGCGCCTTGACGGTCGCACCTACCGCGCGCGCGAAGAATGGGATGCGTTCGTCAAGGCGCTGATCGTCCGCGCGGATCGCAACGCCGCCGGGCGCCCGATTCTCCGCGAAGAGAACGGGCTGTCCACGGCGGTTGTGACGCTGCGGGTGGGTTCCGACGCTCAGTATCGCTACGTGCAACGCATCATTCAGGAATGCGCGCTGAACGCGAAGTTGCGCATCTGGAAACTTCGGTTCGAGGCGCCGGAGATCAAGTTGGGGTTCAACTATCAAATGCCCCTGGCCGGCGACCCGGCCGAGCCTGAGGTTGAGCGGGACATTCAAGAGATTACACGGGTTGACGAAGGGGAAGACGGTGTTGAGCGCGACATCGAAGAGATTACACGGGTTGACGAAGGGGAGGGCGGTGGGAAGGGCGCCCCTGCCGATCGATCCATCGGGGGCAAACCGCGCGTTCGTATCTTGTACGTCAGGGAGACGAAACTCCCGGAAATCATGATCAACGACGTTTCAGCCGTGCTGGCGCATCCGAAACGAACGTGGGGGAAGGAGCCGCCCAGCCAGGGGAAGGTCGATCCCTCGCCCGAGTATGAAGACGCCTGTGTCGGAATGTACGAGACCCTGCTGACGGAACTGCGTCAGACGTCGTTGGATTTTCGGGAGAAGATGGAGGTCGACGCATCGCGCGACTGCCCGTTCCTGCATGTGGCGCTGGCGCTTCACACGCTCAGGTTTTCGGGAACGAAGAAGATCTTTTTCTCGGCCCAGGTTCCCGATTGAGACCCGCGCCCCGCGGCTGCCCCCGACCCCCGTCTCCGTTTCTGAATCCTGTACATCATGTATATCGATGTTTCCATCCGCGTTCAAGCGCGCGCGTCGGCCGGGGCGCGGCATGCGCCCTGCGCTCTCGTGGCGCTTGTGCATTCGGGGTTCGCGTGGTATAGAAGAATGGGCATTCCCACGAGCGTGCTTCTCTCCGGGAGGTCGGGTCTATGAACCGCGCGCTGCTCGCCTTCGTGCCGTTCTTTCTCCTCTCGGCGCAGGTCTTCGCCGCGCCGAACGCGCTGGATGAGGTTAAAAAGGGGCTGCGCAGCGATGACGCGGCTGAGCGCCGCAAGGCCTACGCGGCGGTGGCGTCGCTGGACGACAAGGATAGGGAGAAGGCCGTCGAGGCGCTCGTGGCCGAGCAGAAGGCCGCTACCGTGCGGCGCCAGGGCGCGGCGCGGCGGCTGACGGCCTTTTCCCGCGACTTCCACAAGGACCTGGACAAGAAGGAGGCGGCCCGCGCCGCGTGGGAAGAGAAGGCGCGCGCGGCCTACGCCGCCATCCAGGACCGGGAGGCGTTTCCCAACCCCACCGGGCCGGTGAGCGGGCCGTACAAGGGGTTCGACTTCGTCGACGCCCAGGCCCACGCGAACGCGGAGGCGTACAAACCGTTCCGGGCCTTCGTTGACGCCGATCTCGCGGCCTGGAAGGCCGCCAAGAGCGAGGCCGTGAAGACCATCCTGGCGGACATGGAGAAGACTGATACCCTCGCCGGCGAACTCTCCGCCCAGGTCAAGGCCAACGGCAAGACGCCGATCCCCGTCGCCGACGACGCTGACCGCCTCTCGCTGGGCTTCGCCTTCCTGCGCACCGGCCAGTGGGCCAAGGCGCGCGCCATCTTCGACGGCAACCAGCCGGGCGGCGCCGGCGGCGGGGAGAAGAGCGGGGGCGGGCGCGTTCGCGGCCAGCCGGGCGGGGGCGGCTCGCCATTCGCCGGCGGCGGCCCCGGGCCCGGCGCGGGCGGGGTGACGGGAGGCGACAACCGCGAGGAAGACTACGACGTGAAGAAGAACCCGTTCTGGAAGATGTTCGGGGGCGAGGGCGAGAAACCGGCCGGCGCGCCGGGCGCCCCGGCGACACCGGCGCCCGCGGCCGCTCCCACGCCGGCGGCCGCGCCCACCGCGCCGGCCGGGCCGGGGTCGGCCCATACGCCCGCGAGCGCGGTTGAGAAACCCGCCACCTCGACCGCGCCGGCCGCGCCAGCCGCGGCGCCACCGAAAAATTTTCCGGAGGTTGCGCCCGGCCCGGCGCTCGCCGGGTATGACCGCGCGCTGATGTGGCACTACTACTGCCACCTGGTGGAGGAACAGAACAGCGCCGCCGCCACGGTGATGAACAAGCGCGACCTTGAGGCGGTGGCCTACAACAATCGGTACCGCACGATGTTGATGGCGCACCCGCTGCAAGTTGAGGCGAAGCTGGCCGCGACCATCCAGGACCACCTGACGGAGATGAACCAGTTGGCCTATTTCGATCACGAGTCGCCCACGCCGGCCAACAAGAGCATCGCGGATCGGTTGAAGAACCACAACTACCGCTTCCGCGCGCTGGGTGAGAACCTGGCGATGGGCGGCCTGATGGGCGGCATGGACAAGTGGCGGTGGGACGGCGGCCACCACCGCAACCTGGTGTCGCGCGAGCACGCGCAGGTGGGCGCCACGGAGGTCGGCAGCAACTCCGGCATGAACATCGCGGCCGGCGAGCCGCTGGCGATTCCGGTGTTCGAGTATACGAAGTAGCGGTTGATGACGAGTCGTCGGTCATCAGTGATCAGTTGTCAGTTTGTAGTTCGCCCGTCAGGGCGCCTTCGCGCTGACCACTGACGACAGATCCCCAACCACTGATGACGAGGCGTTTCTCCACCACCGCGGCTCTCGCAGCCGCTTTGCTGTTTTCCAATCTGGCGCCGGCCGGTGAAGCCCCGGCCGGCGGCCCGGGTGGCGAGGTGGCCGGAGCGGTGGATCGGCTGGCCGAGGTCAACCCCTTCATCGGCACGGGCGGCGCCGGCTTCGGCTGCGGCGGGCTTTACCCCGGCGCGCAGGTTCCCTTCGGGATGGCGCGGGTCAGCCCCGACACCGGCCTGGCCAAAGGGCGGCTGCGGGGGCGCAACTTCGGCGGCTACCACTTTCAAGACACGCACGTCCGCGCCTTCTCACACACCCATTGCGCGGGGGCGGGCGTGATGGACATGGGCAACGTGGGCCTCATGCCCGCCCTGACCATCGAGCCGCCGGCCGCGCGGAAATACGGCGTGCCGTTCACCCACGAAGGCGAAACCGCCGCGCCCGGATATTACGCCGTGACACTACCGGGGCCGGGCGTGCGGGTGGAATTGACCGCCACGGCGCGCTGCGGCGCGCACCGCTACACCTTCCCGCCCGACCAGCCGGCCTACCTGCTGATCGACGCCTCCGCCGCGCTGGCCACCGGGGCGTGCGCGCGGGCCGAGGTGGAGGTGGCGGAAGGCGGCCGCGAGGTCCGCGGCCTGATCCTCAACAAGGGTGAGTTCTCCCGCGGTTACGGCGGCTGCACGGTCTACTTCGTCGTTCGCGCGCGGGCCGAACCGACGGCGCACGGCGTGTGGGAAGGCGAGGCGCCGCGGCCGGGCGGCGTGGCCGCCTCCGGAACGAGCGTCGGCGCCTGGTTCACCTTCGCGCCGCGCGGCGGCGAGCCGCTGGAGGCGCGCGTGGGCATCAGTTTCGTCAGCGTGGAGCAGGCGGCGAAGAACCTCGAGGCGGACGGGGCGGATCGGTCGTTCGACGATCTCCGCGCCGCCGCCGCTTCGGCGTGGGAGCGGGCGCTGAGCGTGGTCAGCGTCACGGGGGGCACGCCGTCGCAACGGCGGGTTTTCACCACCGCGCTTTACCATGTGATGCAGTCCCCCACCAACTTCACGGAGGCTGGCGGCGTCTACCGCGGCATTGATCAGCGCGAGCACGAGGCCAAGGGGTTCCTCTATCACACGGATTTCTCGCTGTGGGACACTTTCCGCACGCTTCATCCGCTCATGGTGCTGCTGGCGCCGGACCGGGCGCGGGACTACGTGCGTTCACTTCTGGCGATGGAAGAGCAGGGCGGCTTCCTGCCGCGCTGGCCGCAGGCGACGGGGGAGTCGGGCAGCATGATCGGCACGCATGCGGTGGTGGTGTTCGCCGACACGTGGCTGAAGGGGGTGCGCGACTTCGACGCCGAGCGGGCGCTGGCGGCCTCGATCCGCGCGGCGACCGTGCCGGGGCAACGATCGGGACGCGGGGCGGTGGAGCACTACCTAACAAAAGGGTACGTGCCGGCGGACGCGGCGCGCGACGGGTGCTCGCACACGCTGGAGTACGCCTACGACGACTTCGCCATCGCCAACCTGGCGGCGGCGCTGGGCCGGAACGACGTGGCTGAGCGGTTCCGGTCCATGGCGAAGAACTACCGCAACGTGTGGGATCCGGAGACGCGCTTCTTCCGGAGCCGCAAGGCCGACGGCTCGTGGGTCCTGCCGCTTCGCCCGACCAACGTGTTCGACAACCAATACGTGGAGGGCGACGCCTGGCACTGGCGCTGGTTCGCGCCGCACGACGCCCCCGGGCTGATCGCTCTGTTCGGCGGGCCGGAACCCTTCGTCCAGGAACTCCGCGCCTTCTTCTCCCAGGCCGCGGCCGCGCCCGACACGGCGTTCCCCGACAAGTATTACTGGCACGGCAACGAACCCGACATCCACGCCGCCTACCTCTTCAACGAGGCCGGCCGCCCCGACCTGACGCAGCAATGCGCCCGCTGGGTGATGCACAAGAAGTACCGCGACGCGCCCGACGGCCTGGACGGCAACGACGACTACGGCACGCTCTCCGCCTGGCACCTCTTCTCGGCGCTGGGGTTCTATCCCGTGCCCGGCTCCACGCGGTACCTGGTCGGCAGCCCGATCTTCGAGCGCGCCCTCCTGCGTCGCGCCGCCGGCGACCTTGAGATCATCGCCCGCGGCGCCGGCCCCACCGCGCTTTATGTCCAGAGCGCCGCGCTGAACGGGAAGCCGCTCGACAAACCCTGGTTCGATCACGCCGACATCGCCGCCGGCGGGCGGCTCGAATTCCAGATGGGCACGGCCCCCTCGGCCTGGGGCCGGTGACAGCCGGAGCAAGGAACGCGGGAACGGGGGAACGGGGGCTGGGGAAGCCGCCAGCCCACGCTCCCACGTTCTCACGTTCCTCACCCGGCGGCCCGATCCGGCCGCGCGCAGAGCCGCCGGATCACGCCGTCAATGAGACGCAGACCGCGCTCCAGTTGATCGCGGGTGATGTGCTCGTCGGGCTGGTGCGCCTGCTCGATGGAGCCTGGGCCGCAGACCAGCGAAACGATCCCCGCGCGGGAGTAACAGGCGCCCTCGGTGGTGAAGTCAGCCGCCTCCGCGTCGGCGTCGCCGGTAGAGGCGCGGATGGCGGCCTCCAGCGGCGTGCCGGCCGGCGTGGCCATGGCGGGCGCGCAGTTCCCTGCGATGAGTTCCACGCCGGCGCCGGGGTGCTCGCGCCGCATCGCGGGGAGAATCTCAGCGTCCAGAAACGCCCGGACCTCCCGCACGAACGCCGCCGGCTCCTCCTCCGGCATCAGACGGTAGCCCAGCGCGATCTCGCACTGCTCGGCGATCATGTTGATGGCTGCCCCGCCCGAGATCAGCCCCACGTTGAGCACCGGGTGGGGGTAGTCGCGGAACACGCCCTCGAACGACCGCCGCGACGCCAGCGCGCGCTCCAGCCGCTCGAAATAGGCCAGAACGCGGCCGGCGTGCTTGATGGCGTTCACCCCCTCGCGCGGCCGGCTGCTGTGGCCGCCCACGCCCCGGAGGCGGACCCGCAGTTGCAGGTGCCCCTTGTGCCACCGGACGATCTTCAGCGCCGTCGGTTCCCCCACCAGCGCGGTCTCCGGCAGGGGAACGCCGGCGTGGGACAACTCGTCCATCAACCGCCGCGCGCCGACGCCGCCCACCTCCTCGTCGTGGGTGAAACAGAGCGTGAGCGGCCGCGCCAGGTCGGTCGCGCGCAGCGCCTCGGCGGCGATGACCGCGCCGGCGATGAACCCCTTCATGTCGCACGCGCCACGCCCACGGAGCGCCGGCTCGCCACTTGGCGACCGCGTCTCCGCCAGCCGGAAGGGGTCTGTGCTCCAGCGCTGGCCGGCGGTGGGCACCACGTCGGTGTGGCCGGCGAGCATGAGGCCGCCCGGCTCATCGGGGCCGAAGCGCGCCAGCAGGTTGGCCTTGGCGCCGTTCTCGCTGAAGTGGCGCGTGATCCGCGCGCCGGCCGCGTCGAGCCGGTCGGCGAGGAGATCGACGCAGGCCAGGTTGGAGTCGGCCGAGACCGTCGGCAGCGCGACCAGGCGCGCCAGGAGATCGACCAGGGGAGACATCGCGCGGCGCGCCGGCGCTACTCCTTCTGGCGCGTGGCCTTTTCGGCGTCGGGGTCCTGGTGGCCGGTGAGAACGTGGGCGAAGTACGAGGGCCGCACCTTCGGCTCCTGGAAGCCGGAGGAGTTCGCGGGGTCGTGGCAGCGCCGACAGAACTCTTCGTCGACCGCGCGCCGGATGAGGTCTTTCCGGCCCTTGTTCACCACGTGCAGGTTGCCGGGGCCGTGGCAGGCCTCGCACTGCACGCCGCGCAGCGTCGGCGTCATCTTGTCCACCTTGTACCCGGTAGGGGCGCCCACGCCCGTGGCGTGGCAGGAGATGCACTCCGGGAAGAACTGCCGTTCGTGGAGCAGCAGGTTGCGCCAGGCGTCGGCGTGCTTGGTGTTCATCCACTGCCGCGTCGTGCCCTTGTGGCAATCCTGGCACACTTCGCGCCCCACGTAGGCGTTGCCCGGCAGGTTCTCCGGCGCCAGGTCGCCGAATTTCCAGGCTGCGAACTGCTCCAACCCCGGCAGATCGCGCACCCGCGCGTAAAACGATTCGATGATGCCCCGCACCTCGGCGGCGTCGGCGAACCCCGCGGACAGCGGTATCGCGTTCACCCGCCGCTCGACGATCTTGCCGCCCTCAATGGCGAGCGTCGCCTTGCCGAGATACTTGCCCTCGTTCAGCGGAATCGGCGAATAGAGCATCTTGTTATATACCGGCGCGCTCCCGTCCGGACCGCGGTTCTGGATCGTCATCGCCGACACCGGCGGAACCACCGACACCACCGCGTCGATCTCCGCGAAGCGATCCGCCAGGTCGGCGCCGCTTCCCGGCCCCTCGAACGCCAGATCGGACAGCAGCACCGTCAGGTCGAAGTCGCGCGCGCCGGCCGCCTGCTCCTCCGCGAAGAAGTCGCGCAGGGCGCGCTCCGGCTCGATCTGCTCCACGCCGAGTTCCGCCGGCGTGAACATCGCCCAAGTCGGGTTTTCCGGCCGCCCGTTCACCATGCGTCCGCCCACGCCCGTCTTGATCTGCGACTGCCGCGTCACCCCGATGACCCGCACCCGCAGCCCGCCCAACGTCACCACCAGCCGCTTCGACACCGCCGGCGGCGCGGTGGGCGCGACCGCGGGAACGGGCACGGGCGTGGAAGTCGGCCGCAGCGCCACCGAAACCAGCGGCATGCCGTTCGCGGCGGCCTCCGCCGCCAGCCGGTCGCGGCCGAGCAGCAGGAGGTCGGGCGTGAAGTTCACGGCGTCATATTTCATCGCCTTCCACGCCGCCATTTGGGTCGCGGCCTTGGCGCGCGAAATGTCGTCCGTTCCGGCGAACGAGCCGCCCACTTCCACCAGGAGCACGTCGGCTTCCTTGGCCCGCTCGTCGGCTATCGCCCGCGCGCGCCGCGGCAGGCTGCCGAGTTGGTTCGCCTCGCACCCGCACATCTCCAGTTTGCCGTCGGTGCTGTGCGAGAAAAGGATGACCAGGTTACGCCGGTTCTGGCTGTTCCCGTCGTCCAGCGTGCGGACCGAATCCCGTTTCGCTTGGTCCGCGCCCGTCACCGGGTCGGAGTGGCTGGGGGTGTTGTTCCCATCGCACCCGTGCGCGGCGAGCGTGCCCATCGCCACCGCGAGGACGATGGTGGCCGCCAGCGCCACTGCCCGCCGCCCCAGGTGAGGTTGGGTCATGGGGAACGCCCTCCAGTTCAACCCCCGCCCTTGGCGCCGGCGCCGGCGCCACGAACGGTCTTGAGCACGCCGATGAAGTCCTTCGCCTCCTTGAAATCCCGGTAGACGGAGGCGAAGCGAATGTAGGCCACCACGTCCAACGCCTTGAGCGCCTCCATCACCAGTTCCCCGATGACGCGGCTGGGAACCTCGCGGTCGAACTTGTCGCGCAGGCTGTTCTCGATCCGGGTGACGATCCCTTCCAGTTCGGGTTCCGGCGTGGGCCGCTTCCGGCAGGCGAGGTGCAGGCTGTTCAGCACCTTCTGCCGGTCGAACGGCTCGCGGCTGTTGTCGCGTTTCGCCACGCGCAGGTCCACACGCTCCGGTTGCTCGTAGGTGGTGAACCGCCGGCCGCACGCCGGGTTCTCGCACCGCCGCCGCCGGCGAATGGTGGACCCCTCCTGCAGGTCGCGGGAATCGACCACCCGCGTCCGCTTGTGGCCGCAGAACAGGCAGCGCATGACGATTCACACTTTACACAACCGGTGGTGGCGGAACAACCGAAATGGGCGCGCGGGCGCCTGTCCGAACTTGCACGAGGCGCCGCGACAAGAGATGGGCCTCAGCGACCGGGTTTGTGGTGCGCCCGTGAGGACGTCAGGTAGCGGACCGCCTCACGGCGGAACCACGAGCCGCAGGTAGCGGACCGCCTCACGGCGGAACTACGAGCCGGCGGACCTGCTCCGGCGAAACGCGAGCAACCGCTCCAGGATCGGCCGGTTCGCAGGCGGGAAGCGCAGCGCGCCGAGTCGTTCGACGGCCACCCAGCGGATTTCGTCCTGTCCGCCCGTGGCGCGCGGCACACCGGAGAGAATCCGACAGCGGTGCGCCGTCAGCCGGACGATGCGGTCTTCGTAGCGGTGCGACAGGCGCAGGAACTCCGGGCGCACGGCGATCTCCACGCCCAGTTCCTCAGCCACCTCCCGCTTGAGGCAGGCGCGGGCGCTCTCGCCGGGGCGCCGCTTGCCGCCGGGGAACTCCCAACATCCGGGGAGATGCGTTCCCGGCCGGAGAGGGCGCCGGGCGACGAGATACTCGTCTCCTCGCCAGATGGCGGCCACCGCCACGTCCACCACCGGCACGGCGGCGGGCGGGCGGCGCTTCCCCCGTGGCTTGGCCCGCACGGTGCGAGGGGCTGGCTGACCGCTGGCGTTCGCGGCCTTGCTTCCACGGAGCGAAGCGAGAAAGCGAGAAGAGCGAGAAGGCGCGAAAGGTGGGGCGGGCGGGGTGTTCACGCTCTCGGCTCCTTCTTGGCGGACCGGTCGCTCACGTTCCCGGCTCTTGGCGGGCCGCGCGACCACGCCGCCGCCTTGGCGGGCCGCGCACCCGGTCCGCAGCGGGCAGGCGGGGCAGCGTGGGGCGCGGGCGGCGCAGAGCAGCGCTCCGAGTTCCATGAGCGCCTGGTTGAACTCGCCGGGAGCGCGCGGCGGGACGAGGGAGGCGGCGACGGACCAGAGCCGATCGGCGTTTCGGCGCGGATCCCCGCGGAGCGCGAGGAGGCGCGAGAGGACGCGGGCGACGTTCCCGTCGAGCACCGGGAAGGGCTTCCCGAACGCGATCGACAGGAGCGCCCCTGCCGTGTAGCGCCCGACCCCCGGAAGCGCGCGGACCTCCTCGTAGGTTTCCGGAAACCTTCCCCCATGCCGCGAAAGAATCGTCCGAGCCGCTTCGCGGAGCATCCGGGCGCGGCGGTAGTAGCCGAGGCCCGACCACGCGGCGAGGACGCGGGGGAGAGGCGCGCGCGCGAGAGCCCGGAGGTTCGGGAAGGCGCGGAGGAACCTCTCGTAGTAGGGGACGACCGTCTCGACCCGCGTCTGCTGGAGCATCACCTCCGCGACGAGGATCGCGTAGGCGTCGCGCCTCCGCCTCCAGGGAAGGTCTCGGTGGCCGCGGTTCCACTTCTCGAGTAGGCGCGAGCGGACCTCGGCGACGAACCGGGGGTCGAGGGGCCCGCGCGCCTTCACGGTCGGGCGAAGGACCCCGCCGGAGCGACGCCCGCGGCGATCTCGGGG
The DNA here is from genome assembly GCA_016209585.1 of Planctomycetota bacterium. Lineage (GTDB taxonomy): Bacteria > Planctomycetota > UBA8742 > JACQVU01 > JACQVU01 > JACQVU01. The sequence goes on along the minus strand of JACQVU010000011.1, from coordinate 384 downwards.
TGGAGGATCTCGACCAGGATCTCGAGGCCGCCGACGATCCGCGGGCCCGGCCGCGAGAAGTGGGCGTTCGCGTCGACGAGGAAAACTCTCCCGTCGCGGGTCGCCGGGATCGACTCGAAGCCGGGGGGCTTCCGCAGTCCCCCGACCTCCTCCCGGGTTCGCTCGAGGCCGAAGCCGCAGGGCATGACGACCAACACTTCCGGCGCCGCGCGGACGACGCTCTCCCATTCGACCGGGAAAGAGGGCTCCCCCGCGCGCCCAAGGAGATCCTCGCCCCCGGCCATCTCGACCATCTCGGGGACCCAGTGGCCGGCGACCCAGGGCGGATCGAGCCACTCGAGGCAGACGACCTTCGGCCGGCGCTCGATCGAGCGCGTCAGGTCG
>JACQVU010000256.1 GCA_016209585.1 Planctomycetota bacterium | reverse complement strand
TGAACGGGCGGGCACAAGGCCGAGCGCGAACGGGCATCGCCGGAAGAGCCGTGCCCAGCCCCGCGGAAAGCCGCCCCATGCGGCGCTGTCGAGGACGTTGAAACCGGCCGGCATGACGGTGGACGAGTGGCAGCAGCGCCTGCGGCGCGAGTATGGCCGCGCACAGTCGTTCCGGTGGAAGAACCTGGGAGAACACCCCGTCTTCTCCGAATTCGAGGTCACCAACCCCGAGACGAGGCGCACCTATCGGGTGCGAATTCGGGGCGCCGCGCGGGGCGAGAACTTCTGCACCTGCCCCGACTTCGCGGTGAACACGCTCGGCGCCTGCAAGCACGTCGAGTTCGTGCTCGGCCGCCTCGAACGCGGCGCTGAGACTCGCCGGGCGCTGACCGCGGAGCATCAGCCGGAGGCGTCGGAAGTGTTCATGCGGTACGGCGTGAAACGGGAGATCGTCTTTCGCGCCGGCGCATCCTGCCCGCCCGTGGTGCGCGCGCTCGCGGCCGGCTTCTTCGACGACGCCGGCGTGCTGCGGCCCGGCGCGCCCGCCCGGTTCGAGAAGTTCATCGAGGGCGCGCGCCGCGCCGGGCACGACCTGCACGTGGGCGACGACTGCCTGAAGTTTCTGGCCGACGCTCGGGATCGCGAGCATCGCGCCCGCGTGCTCGACAGGGCGTTTCCCAGGGGCGCGGCCGATCCCGCCTTCGACAAACTGATTCGCGGCACGCTGGCCCCGTATCAGCGCCAAGGCGTGCTGTTCGCCGTGCGCGCCGGTCGCGCGCTGATCGCCGACGAAATGGGTCTCGGCAAAACGGTGCAGGCCATCGCCGCCGCCGCGCTCTTCCGCCGCGAGTTCGGCGTGGAACGCGTGCTGATCGTCTGCCCCACGTCGCTCAAGCACCAGTGGAAGAGCGAGATCGCCCGCTTCCTCGGCGAAGAGGCGCTCATCGTCGGCAGCGGCTACGCCGCGCGCCAGGTCGGGTTCGAGGCGGCGTCGTTCTTCAAGATCGTCAACTACGACGTCGTCCATCGCGCCCAGGAGGAGATTCGCCGCTGGGCGCCCGACCTCGTGATCCTCGACGAAGCGCAGCGCATCAAGAACTGGAAGACGCGCACCGCGGGAGTGGTGAAGCGGCTGGAATCCCCGTACGCCGTGGTTCTCACCGGAACCCCGCTCGAGAACCGGCTCGAAGAACTTCATTCCATCGTGGAGTTCGTCGACCGCCACCGGCTCGGCCCCCTCTTCCGGTTCCTCGAACGCCATCAGGTGCTCGAAGACAACCTGCAACGCGCCGGCAAGGTGGTGGGCTATCGCGACCTCGACGCCATCGGCCGCACGCTGGAGCCGGTGCTCATCCGGCGGCGGAAGAAGGAGATTCTCACCCAACTTCCCGAGCGGATGGAGAAGAAGTACTTCGTTTCGCTCACGCCGAAACAGCGCGCCATTCACGGTGAATTCGCGGAGATCGTGGGGCGCATCGTGCGCAAGTGGCAACGCTTCCACTTCCTCTCCGAAGAAGACCGCCGCCGCCTCATGGCCGCGCTGCAATCCATGCGCATGGTGTGCGACAGCACCTACCTGATCGACCCGGAGACGAACGACGGGAACAAGATCGACGAAGTGATCACCGTGCTCGGCGAGATGCTGGAGGAGCCGGGGGCCAAGGTTGTGGTCTTCAGTTCCTGGTTGCGCGTTCACGAACTGATCCGGGACCGCGCCGGCCAGAAGGGCTGGGGCCACGTCTTTTTCCACGGCGGCGTTCCAGGAAGCAAGCGCGGAGACCTCATCGCCCGCTTCCGCGACGACGACGACTGCCGCCTCTTCCTCTCCACCGACGCCGGCGGCGTCGGGCTGAACCTGCAGTTCGCCTCCAACGTCGTCAACGTCGATCTCCCCTGGAACCCCGCCGTGCTCGAACAACGCGTCGGCCGCGTGCATCGCATCGGCCAGCGGCGGTCCGTGCGCGTGGCGAACTTCATCGCTGAAAACAGCATCGAACACGGCATTCTGTCGGTGCTGGGGTTCAAAACGTCGATGTTCGTCGGCGCGCTCGACGGCGGTTCGCCCGACGTGGCGCTCGGTGGCAGCCGCCTTCAGAAGTTCATGGAAACCGTCGAGAAGACCACCGCCGCCATTCCCGCCGCGCCCGCGGGAGACGCCGAAGCCGTGGCGCTCGACGCCACCGGGGGAGACGAGATCGAGTCCGGCGAGGAACCGATCGGCGCCGCGCCCGCCGTCGCGTCCGGCGGAGCCTCGATGCCGGAAACCTCCCCGGCGCCGGCCGCGGCCATCGTCGCCGCGACCGCGCCGGTTTCCGCGCCCGCCTCCGCGGATACCCTGATGGGCGTCCTTTCGTCCGCCGCGTCGCTCTTTCAGTCCCTCGTCTCGATCGCGGCGCCAGCGTACACGGGGCAGCGCGCCAGCGTGGCGCCCTCAGCCGCGCGCCTCGTGTCACGCGACGAAAAAACGGGGGAGCAGTTCATTCGCCTGCCCCTTCCCACCCCCGACGCCGCCCAGAAGATCGCCGGCGCCCTGCGCACCGTGGCCGAGGCGCTGGCCGCCGTGTTTTCGGCGGGGAAAGGGTAGGGCGCGCCGCGAAAAACGGCGGCCGCTACCCCACCTCGAACCAGATCGGCGCGTCCTCTTCTCCATCGTTAATGATCAGCAGGTGATAGGTTCCAGGCGGAAGGCGAACAGATTCCGCGTGCGCACACCGCCGGGCACGTCCCACGTAGTACTCGAACTTTGCCCGCCCCGACCGGTACTGTTCAAGACCGTCCTCATCCACCAGGTAGACGTCCGTGGCACGCTCCGATTCGACGCGGTACCATATCTTTCCGGTGCGGTACACGGTAAAAGAAGGAGCCATGTGGTATCCGCGCTCCAAAAGCGTCGTCGTGCCCATACCGCGCCTCAAGCCTTATGGTCTGTCGTTGGCCCCGCGGAGCGTGGCTCGGTCGCTGTTGGATTCTGCTGTCGATCCGACGCGCGCACCTGTACCGGACCCACTTTTTCGGTTCGCTCCACCAGATCTCGGATCGAGCGATAGAACAGTGGCAACAGGCCGATCACGAGCACGTGCCAGGATTCGCTGCCCACACGAACCGCCGCCGCGACGTCCCCCGCGATTCGCTTCGGCCACCCCCACTCGGCCGTGAAAACGCGGGCGATGAATGCCACGAAAAGAACCGTCACCACCGACGAAAGGCCCGCGAACAACACCGCGGCGAAATACTGCTCAACGACGGACAGAACGGTCTCCGCCTTCGGCAAGCGCATTTCAAGTCGTCGCTGCCGTTTTGGGAATTCATCAGCCATTTGACCTGATCTACCACCTCATGTGATCCCGCGGCAAGATTCCGGTCGACGATCGGGAGGAGATCGGCGCTTGCATTCCCTGCTCTCCGCGGGCGGGGCTTGGTACACTCTTTCCGTGGGGCGCGCCCCCGCGTCCCCGGTTGTCCACCCCCGATCCCCGACCCCCGGCCGCGTCCCCGGTTTTCCACACCAGGTATCCCATGCAGTTCTTCGCCTTCCGTGACGCTTCCGGCGCCGAGGGCCTCGGCCTCCTTTCCCGCGACGTCCGCCTCGACTTCGCCCGCGCCTACGCCGCCTGGCAGGCGATCGCCCGCGGCGGTGAAGGCCCCAGGGTGGCCACGCTCGGTGAGATGCTGGCCGCCGGGCTTTTCACGCGCGAACATCTCGCGCCGGTGCTGGCCTTCATAGAGGAACACAACCTGGCGCGCGACCTGCGCCTCGCTGGAGAGATCGAGTTTCTGCCGCCGGTCGCGCGTCCGTCGAAGGTTCTGGCCATGGCGAAGAACTACGCGCTCCACGCGCGAGAGATGGACGCCGAGCCGCCCGAGGAGCCGCTCTTCTTCGCCAAGGCGCCCTCGGCGATCACCGCCCACCAGAAGGAGGTCGTCCTCCCCCGCTGGCTCAACTCCGCGGTCCACTACGAGGCCGAACTGGCGCTGGTCATCGGTAAGCGCGCCAAGTACGTCACGCCCGACGCCGCCATGGCCTGCGTGGCGGGCTACACCATCGCCAACGACGTCACCGCCCGCGGCATGCAGAAGGCCGACAAGGAGGCCGGCCACCCCTGGCTGCGCTCGAAGTCTTTCGACACCTTCTGTCCGCTGGGGCCATACCTCGTGCCGCGGGACTTCATCCGCGATCCCCACGCCCTGTCCGTCGCCTGCGCGGTCAACGGGGCGGAACGGCAGAGTGGCAACACGCGCGACATGCTTTTTCGCATCCCCGACGTCGTGGTCGCCATGTCGAGGTGCATGACCCTGGAGCCGGGAGACGTCATTCTCACGGGCACGCCGGAAGGGGTCGGTCCGCTCGCCGCCGGCGACCTCCTCGAAACCACGGTGGGATCTCTCGGCACGCTGCGCAACCGGGTGGTGGCGGAGAAGTAGCCCCCCGGCCCCCCCCGTCAGGCCGTAGGTTCGGGCACCTCGGCGACCAGTTTGCGAACGACGTGCGCGGCGTCGATCTCCTCGGCCTGCGCCTGGAAGCTGGTGGAGAGGCGATGGCGCAGCACCGGCAGCGCCGCGCGGCGGATGTCCTGGGTTGAGGCGTTGGGCCGGCCTTCCATGGCGGCCAGGGCCTTGGCGCCCAGCACGAGGTACTGGCCGGCGCGCGGCCCCGCCCCCCAGGTGACCAGGCGGCGGACGAAGTCGGGCGAGGCCGGGTCGCCGGGCCGGGTGGCGCGCACGAGGCGCGTGGCGTACGAAATAACGAAACGGGGCGCGATCACCCGATCCACCACCTCCTGGAAGCGGAGCAGGTCCTGGCGCGACAGCACTTGCGCCACCTGCGAGCGCGCCCGGACCGTGGCGGCTGCGAGCACGTCTTCCTCTTCCTCCAGCGAGGGGTAGTCGACGTGGATGGAGAACATGAAGCGGTCGAGTTGGGCTTCGGGCAGGGGGTAGGTGCCCTCCTGCTCGATGGGGTTCTGCGTGGCGATGGTGACGAAGGGCGCCGGCAACGGATAGGTGACCTGGCCGGCGGTGACCTGGCGCTCCTGCATGGCTTCGAGGAGCGCGGACTGGGTTTT
>JACQVU010000245.1 GCA_016209585.1 Planctomycetota bacterium | reverse complement strand
GGCGGGCGTGGGGTCATTTGGCCAGGTCCGGTTTGGGCGGCGCTTCACCGAAGAGCACCTGCGACGGGTGGCGTTTGGCCGCGTCAGCCAGGCCGCGGAGGTCGGCGCTGACGGCGCGCAGGTTCTCGGTTGGCGGTTGACAGAGAGCGGGGGGGAGTTTAACATGAAAAAAAGGGTAAGCGCAGGAAGTGTAGAGGTCGCTCATCGAGAGCGGCAGCCCTCACGGGTGGGATCCTCGATTCCTGGGACCCTTTTTCGACTTCAAAGGCTCTCGAGGCGTGTGACCTCGGGGGCCATTGTTTTTATCGCGGCGAGTTCACCGGGCCAGAGTTTCAATCCGTAGCCGAAAATGGCTTTCTTGCGCCTGTACAGGGTGTTCTTCATGTGCGCCAGATAACCAGGCTCGGTTTCGCCGTACCGATTCTTCGTGACCGCCGTGTAGAGGCTGTACGCGATCGCGTCCGCGGCCTGAAGACCCGCCAGCCTCGAATGCTCGACTGATCGAATCCTCTCGGGGCAGATAACCGTTTTGTCGATTTGGACGCGTTGACTTCCGATCTCGGCCTGACGGAGCAGGAGGCGAATGGAGTCGCGAACGGCGTCGTATGACATGTTGCTCCTATTGGAGAAGATCACTTCCGCGAATCCGTCGCCCTCCCCTTTTTTTCGCGTGTCCCGACACAACCGCGACACTCGTTCGAGAAGCAAGCCGGTAGCGAAACGGTACAAGAGGTGGGCGGTGTTCTGGAACTTCTCCGTTTCCGAGATAAGCGGTTTGTACATCAACACGCTCACCGTGCGAATGGGGAGTTCTCCAACCCTCCGAATGTATGGAATGCGTTGCTCGTGCTTCAGTTCACGAAAGTGAAGCGGGGTCTTCGCCGCCTTCCCGAGAACCGCCCGGACGTCCTGGAGACAGGTGACGAGTTCCCTGTCGTTGGACCGGCGCACGACCAGCGCCGCAAGAACAAACCAGCGCGAACTTCCGCTTCCGTCCGGATGAAAGACGAATCCTTCGTCGCCGGACTCGTCGACATAGGCGAGAAAGATCGGGTTCCCCATTCTGTTCACCAGGCCCCGGCGCTCGGACATCGACCGGCCACCCTCCAGGCTTTCCTCGCCCCGCTTCGGCCTCGGCCCACGGCGGGCGTGGGGTCATTTGGCCAGGTCCGGTTTGGGCGGCGCTTCACCGAAGAGCACCTGCGACGGGTGGCGTTTGGCCGCGTCAGCCAGGCCGCGGAGGTCGGCGCTGACGGCGCGCAGGTTCTCCGTCGTCTCCTCCACCGTGTCGCGCTCGGCGGCCGTCAACTGGTCGAGGCGGCGCAACGTGCGGCGCATCTGCGCCACCGTCTCCGGCAGTTCGGCCGCGGCGGAGGCCACGTCGCGGGTGAGCGGGCCGAGGTCCTCGCGCACCGCGCGGGCGACCAGGTCGGAGGTCTCCCGCAGGTTGCGCATGGTGGGGGTCACCTCTTCATCCAGCAGCCGCGCGAGGGTGGCGACGGAGCGATCGATGTTCTCGGCGAAGCGCGGAAGGTCCACCTTCTCCAGCCCGGTGAACACCTTGTGCGCCGACTCGGTGAAGCGACTCACGGTGCTGGGCGCCGAGGGGACGTAATAGGTGGCCGGCGTCCACGCGATGGGCGGCGGCGGGTTGGAGGCCGGGTCCAGGTAGTCCATCTCCAGGTAGGCGGTGCCCGTGAGGCCCTGCGCGGCCAGGCGGGCCCGCAGGCCGTCGCCCACCATGCGGGCCAGTTTCTCGCGCACCTCCTCGGTCGGGCGTCCGCCGAAGGCCCCGGCGTGCAGCCCCACCCGCACCAGGACGTAGCGACCGTAGCGAAAGAAGGCCTCGTCATGCTCGTTGAGCGCATAGCGGTTGCGCACGAAGGTGATCTCCTTCACGTTGCCGATGAGCACGCCGCGGTGTTTCACCGGCGACCCCACGTCCAGCCCCTGGACGGATTCGTCGAGGTAGGTCTCGAGCAACACCTGGTCAGCCAGCAGCGCCCCGGCGCCGAGGAAGATGACGGCGAGCGCCAGAATGGTCACGGCTGAGATGACGAAGAAGCCGATCTTGAAGTACCGCGCGTGCGCGCCCATTCGGGAGCCTCCCCTTCCAGTGGTCCGCCCGACGCCCGAACCGCGGCCCGGTCCGTGGCCCGCGTGGCGTCCCGCGGGCGGCGTGGACCGGCCGGATGATATCGACACCCCGCCGCCGGAACAACATCAGACATACGCCCGGGAACAGGCTGGCCGGGGTGAGAGGCCGTGGGGCCGCGCGTGGTTTGGGCTGGACCGTTCAAGAAGCCGTCGCATACGATCATGTCGTCTTGTGGTCGCGCCGCTGGCGGGGAGCGATCGGCCTCGCCAGGCATCAGCGGGAAGAGGAACGTCCGGCATGCCCGCGGAAACGGCGGACCCCAGGCCCGTGCCGCGCCCCGCGCCGCCGCGAGCGGAGCGCGCCGCGATCTCGCTCTCGCCGGCGACCGGTTCGCCCGGTCAGCCGCGTCTGTCGATCGTGGTGGTCTGTTACGGCATGGTGGAACGGTTCGCGCGCTGCGCCGATTCGCTGGCCCATCTGGAGGAACCCCAAGCGCCGGAAGTGGTGGTGGTGGACAACGGGCCGGACGGCGCATGCGCAAGCATCGCCCGCCGCGCGCTTCCCGGCGCAGTCGTGATCCTGCCGGGCGAGAACCTGGGTTTCAGCCGCGCCGCCAACCGCGGCTGGCGGCGGGCCGCCGGCGACAACGTGCTCTTCCTCAACCCCGACGCCGCGCTTCCGCCGCGCGGGCTGACGGCGCTGGTGGGCCGTCTGGCACGCGAAGCCCGCGTGGGGGCCATCGCCGTCCGCCACCTGCTGCCGGGCGGCGCGGAACAGGCCACCACGGTGCGCTTCCCGGCGCTGTGGCGGGCGCTGCTCCGGCGGGCGCTGCCGCGGGGGTTCCGGCCGCTTTTCACGGACGCCGCGCGCCCCGACCGGGGCCGCGGCGAGCGTTTTGTAGACTGGGCGCACGGCTCTTTCCTGCTCCTGGCCCGTCGCACGCTGCTTCACCTGGGCGGCTTCGACGAACGCTACTTCATCGGCGGGGAGGACCTCGATCTCTGCTGGCGCCTCCAGCGCGCCGGACTGCGCGTTCTGTTCACCCCGGAGTACGCCATCCGGCACGACGCCGCCGAAACGTGGAAAGATCCCGCCGGGGAGCGAGTGCGCGGCGCGCTGGCCACCTTCTTCTCGCTCCATCGGCCCGTGGCGGCGGCGGCGCTGCGGGCCGTGGGCCTGCTGCCGCGGTGACGGGGCGCCCGTCAAGGGTCGGGGATCGGAGGCCGAGCAGGAACCGGGAGCGCCCGCGACCGGCGGAGAACAGCGGTCCCGCGGTCCTTTCCGCGCCCGTCCCAGGGAGGCATATCACGCCCGCTTGGCGGCGGAAAGGCGCTTGGCCGGGGCGGAGCGGTGAGGGGCGGCGCGGCCACCAGCCCGGCGAGCCGGCCGTGCGGCGCGGGGTTTGGGTCGCGGGAGAAGCGTCTGCTTGCTGGTCCGCGCGCCGTTGCTGATGGCGAGGACGAGGTCACGGCAGAGGGCGGTTTCGGTGAGCGCGCGTCGCAGGCCGGGGTGTTTGAGAAGCCCGGTGAACCGCGCGTCAGGGCCGAAGCCGAGATCCGCCAGCAGGGCCTTCGGTTCGAAGCGAGCGCGAACACGCTGCACGTCCGTGAGCGGTTTCTTCAGCACGGCCGCCCAGGGCCTTTCATTCTCGAACAGCACGGATTCGATCTCTGGGACCACCACCCAAACATGGAACGGCAGGCCCGAACCGTTCACGCTCTCCAGAAGGTACTCAAGATCGCCGCGAACACCCCCCGCTTCCCTCCGGTCCGCATCCGCGATCAGGAACACTGGGCCGGAGCAGGACGCAAGCAACATCCTCGCCAGCGCGTTCGCCGCCGACGAAGTGCTTCCGAATCCCACGAGCGCCGCGCGAGCATGACCTGCTTCGTTCAGCATCGCGGTGACGATCTGAGCGTCCCTTTTCCCCTCAACGATGACGTGCCACTTCATGAAAGCCTCCCGGTGGGAACCAAGGACCAGTCAATCGCACCCAGTTTCATCGCCATACGCAGTTTCTTGCGAAGCCCATCCAGCATCATACCACGACGAGTCGCATGAATTATCTCCTTGAGTTCCCAGAGCAAGATGGTCCGCGGCAGCGCGCGCTGGGTCAGAATCTTCGCCGGCTCCGTGAAACCCGCGGTGCTGAAAAGCGCCCCGATGGTGAGCGCCGGGCGACGCCGAAGGGCGCTCTCCAACTTCGCAATCTCTTTGTAACTCACGCTGTCTTCATGGTCCTTTGATTCGAGCAGACATCCAATACCATCGAAGTAGACGATTCCATCGATCTGTTCAAGCGCGCCGCCACCGTTGCCGGCATCGCCTGATTCCGGCACGACGAAAGGGTACTCCACATGCGCCCGTTTCGAGCGTTTCGCCTCAATCTCGAACGCCCGCACCACCGCGTACTCGAACGCCTTGCCCGCCGGCCAGTCGGCAAGGCTCACGTCTCGCTTCTCGACGCGATCCAGGAGGCTCAGCAGTTGGCGCGGCCCAAACCGCCGAATCCGCGTCTTCAATTTGTCCTGGTCGCCGGACATGTGCCGTGCCCCCCGGGGTCTCACCTTCCACCCGTGAGCGCCAGGTGGTCGCGGTGCACCACCTCCTCATAGCCCTTGCGGCCCAGCGCGGCCTCGATGTCGCCGCTTTGCCGGCCGCGGATGCGCTCGATGTCGGCCGAGGAGTAGTGCGTCAGCCCGCGGGCGCACTCCACGCCGTCGGGGCCGAGGAGAATCACCAGCGCGCCCTCGCCGAACTCGCCGCTCACGCCGGTGATGCCGCTCGGCAACAGGCTCTTGCCCCGATCCACCAGCGCGCGGCGCGCCCCCTCGTCCAGCCGCAACTGCCCCTCCGGCGCGGCCCCGTACAGCAGCCAGTGCTTGCGGCTGGAAAGCGGATCGCGCGCGGGGTGGAACAGCGTGCCGACGTTCTCGCCGCGGGAGAGTTTGTCGAACAGGGCGTCGTCGGCGCCCGGCACGATCAGCGTGCGCGCCCCCATGTCGGCGGCGGTGCGGGCCGCGAGCACCTTGGTGCGCATGCCACCCTTGCCGGGGCCGCCGGGTTCGGTTCCACCGGCCAGCGCCAGCACTTCCGGCGTCACCGCGGCCACCTCCGGCACCAGGCGGGCGGCGGGGTCGCTCCTGGGGTCGGCGGTGAAGAGGCCGGGAACGTCGGAGAGGATGACGAGCAGGTCGGCGCCGACCAGGTTGGAGACGATGGCCGAGAGGTGGTCGTTGTCGCCGAACTGGATTTCCTCGACCGACACCGTGTCGTTCTCATTGATCACCGGCGCCACTCCGAGGCGGAAAAGCGTGAGCAGCGTGTTGCGGGCGTTGAGGTAGCGGGCGCGCTCGCGGGTCACGTCGCCCGTGAGCAGCACCTGGCCGACGGTGCGGCCGTAACGCAGGAAGGCGCTCTGCCACTCCCACATCAGGCGGCCCTGGCCCACCGCCGCCGCGGCCTGCTGGGTGGCGAGGTCGTCGGGCCGACGGGCGAGGCCCAGCGCGTTGGTCCCCGCGGCGATGGCGCCGGAGGAGACCAGGGCCACCGCGCGCCCCTCGCGCCACCAGCCGGAGATTCCGCGGGCGATGAGGTCGAAGCGGCGCGGGTCAAGCGACGGCCCGCCCCCCGTGAGGATGCGGCTGCCGACCTTGACCACGATACGCTTGGCGTCGGCGAACGGAGGCATGCGGCTCACCACTGATCAAAAGGAATCCCGCTTCCTTCAACAATCGCCTTCCGTGTTCCGAGCGGAAGGTCTTTCGATCCGTGGAACGGCACGATGACCTGCTTACCGCTGGTCGGGTGACGCCACTTCTAATGGCTTCCTTTGGCGCCGACCAGAACGAAACCATGTCGCCGCAGGACCTGAACTACCGCGGCGGCGGAAAGCACCGGGTACTTTCGCCCCACGTCAGATTCCCACGGTACGCACCTTGCGTGTCGGACCTGATGCGATGGGAGTCGGTTCCAGATAGAGGGCGATGGCCTCGCGAATGTTCTCCATCGCCTCCTTTTCGGTTTCGCCGCGACTCGCACATCCCGGCAGTTCGGGACAGAAGACGGAATAGGAGCGCACGTCCGGATCGTAGTCGATGACGACGCGCACTTTCATTGGCTTCCCCTGGACCGGCGGAAGGTGTCCGGGAGCGGAGCCGCGGCCCCAAGTTGCCCCCGCTCATTGTAGCCGACGCCTCGATCCCGGCGCGACCACGGTTACCAGCCCGTCGATAAAATCCCGTCGGGGGAAAACCGGCTGCGAAATCCGAAATCAGTCGTCAGCGACCAGTTGTCAGTTGCCAGGAAGGGAACGCTGAGGTGGCTGACAACTGAAAACTGACGACCGACAACTCGCCTTTCGCGCTCCTTGCCGAAACGGTCTCGCTCGTTTTTCTCCTCGCCATGACTTTACCGACGGGCTGTTACCCGTTCACCAGTTCCTTCGCCCGGCGGGCGGCGGTGACGACGGCCTTGATGAGCGTGACCCGCAGGCCGCCCTCTTCCAGTTCCATGAGGCCGTCGACGGTGCAACCGGCCGGGGTGGTGACCATGTCCTTGAGGAGCGCCGGGTGCTGGCCGAGCGTCACCGCCATCTGCGCCGCGCCGAGCGTGGTCTGAGCGGCAAGGAGCGTGGCCACGTCGCGCGGGATACCGAGTTTCACGCCGGCCTCGGCCAGACTCTCGATGATCACGTAGACGTAGGCCGGCCCGGAGCCGGAGAGGCCGGTGACGGCGTCCATCAGGCGCTCTTCGAGCACCGCCGTCTTGCCCACGGCGTCGAAGACCGCGCGCGCCAGCGCCAGGTGGTGTTCCGTGGCGTGGGCGCCGCGTGTCAAAACGCTCATGCCGGCGCGCAGGAGCGCGGGGGTGTTGGGCATGACGCGGATGACCGGCGCCGGCCGCGCCAGGCGCTTCTCGAAGAACGAGGTGGGCACGCTGGCCGCCACCGAGACCACCACCTGCCGCTCGGTGATCACGTCGCGCAGGTCGGCCAGCGCGGCGTCCATCTGGTGGGGCTTGACGGCGAAGACGATGAGGTCGCGCCCCTTGGCCAGTTCGGCGTTGGACTTGAACACCGCGATGCCCAGTTCCTTGCGCGCCAGGGCGCGGCGGTCAGCCTCGTGGTCGGCGCCGGCGATCTGCCGCCGGTTGACGCCGGCGGCGATCAGGCCGCTCACCAGCGCCTCGCCCAGTTTGCCGATGCCGATGAAACCCAGCCGGCGGCCCTTCAGGAGTTCGAGCATGGGGGTCTCTTACATCTGTTCCACGACGTCGATGCCCAGCAGCGCCAGCCCGCCGCGGAGGGCGGTGGCCGTGGCCTCCGCCAGCATCATGCGGGCGCGCTGCAATCCCGGGTCGGGGCAGTTCTTGATGTGGCAGTTCTCAAAGAAGCCGGAGAAGGCCTGAGCGGTCTCGAACAGGTGGTTGGCCAGCAGCGCGGGGTTAAAGCCCTCCGCGGCGTCGCGGATCACGTCGGGCTGGCGCAGGATCAGCCGCGCCAGGCGCACCTCGTTGGGGTCGCCGAGGCGTTCGAAGGCCGGCGGAACGGACTCGTCCACCGCCGTCTTGCGCTTGATGGAGGCGACGCGCGCGTAGGAGTAGAGCAGGTAGGGGCCGGTGGCGCCGGTGAAGGCCAGCGACTCCTCCGGGTCGTAGACCATGCCGGCCTCCGGCGACACGCGCAGGATCATGAATTTGAGGGCGGCCAGGGCGATCTTGCGGGCGCGCGGGGCGGCCTCTTCGTCGGGCAGGTCGGGGAAGCGCTGGGCGACGGCCGCGCGCGCCAGGGCGGTGAGAGCCTCCACCAGGTCGTCGGCGTCCACCGCCTTGCCCTCCCGCGACTTCATCTTCCCCATGCCGCGCGGGAGGTTGATCATTCCGTACGCCAGGTGGCGGCAGGTGGAGGCGAAGGGGTAGCCCAGCACCTCCAGCACCTTGAACAGCACCTGGAAGTGGTGGCGTTGCTCGTCGCCCACCACCCAGACCTGCCGGTCGGGGTTCCACTCTTCGGCCTTGATGGCGGTGGTGGCCAGGTCCTGGGTGATGTAGAGGGCCGTGCCGTCGCCGCGCAACAGCACCTTGCGGCCGAGTTTGAAGCGCGCCAGGTCCACGCTCACCGCGCCGTTCGCCTCGCGGACGAAATGGCCGCGCGCCAACCCCTCCTCCACGATGCGGCGGCCGCGCCGCCACGTCTCGCTTTCCCGGTAGACCCGGTCGAAACGGATGCCGAGCGACTCGTAGGTGGCCTCGAAACCGCGCAACACCCAGCCGTTCATGCGCTCCCACAGCGAAACGGCGGCCGGGTCGCCGGCCTCCCACTGGCGCAGCAGATCGTGCACGGCCTGGGAGAGCGGGGTCTGGCCCTCGAGCTCCTCCAGACGCTTCTCGATGGTCTCCAGCTCCTTCTTCTCGTCGCGCGAGAGGTCCCGGCGCGCCGCAAGCTCCGCGTGGCGGCGTGCCACGTCGGGCGCCTCCCGCGCCGCGAGATCGTCTCGCTCCCGCTTCACGGCGGCGGAGAAGCGCACGTAGAAGTCGCCCACGAAGTGGTCGCCCTTCACGCCGGCGGACTCCGGTGTGGCTCCTTCGCCCCACCGCTGGTAGGCGAGCATGGACTTGCAGATGTGCACGCCGCGATCATTGATCAGATTGACCCGCGTCACGCGGAACCCGACGGCCTCCAGCAGGTTGCACACCGTCGTTCCCAGAAGGTTGTTGCGCACGTGGCCCAGGTGTTGCGGCTTGTTGGTGTTGGGCGCGGAGAACTCCACCAGCACGTGCGTGCCGCGCCCGTGACTCCCGCGGCCGAACGCCGCGCCGGCCTCCCGCACCTCTTCAATCAGCCCGCGGAACAGCGGACCGCGCCGCACCGTGAAGTTCAGGTAGCCCCGCACCGCCTGCGCCTGTGCGATCAGCGGCGACGTCGCCAGCCGGCTCGCGAGCGCGGCCGTCACCTCGTCCGGCCGCCGGCCCAGCGTCTTCGCCAGCGCGAAGGCGTTGTAGGAGAAGTCCCCCGCCTTCTCCGGTGGCGCCATGTCGAGCGTGGGCGGCTCAATGGGCAGGCTGAAGGCCGCCTCCACCGCCGCCACGATCTCGCGCTGCAGCGCCTGCCGTACTGGAACCATCACACGGCGCGCCGGCCTGTGGGCCGGCATTCTCCTCCCCGCCGTGGCGGCACGGTAGCGGGGAACGGGCGCCGATGCAAGCCTGGCTCGACGATGCCACCCTGCTGGCCGCCGCGCCCCGCCGGGAAGGCACACTGGGGAAGATGCGGCTCACGCCCATCGCCAACGCCATCCGCGATACCAAGACCGGGTAGAGCCGAACGCGAGAACGTCACGGCAGGCGCTGCGAACCGCGGAGAGACTCCGCC
>JACQVU010000237.1 GCA_016209585.1 Planctomycetota bacterium | reverse complement strand
TCCGCGGCGGCGGCCACCCGCCCCTCGAAGAAGTGGCCGCCCAGGAGCGTGCAGTCGGGCGCGGCGAGCACGGCGTGCGCGTGCAGAAAGGGCTTCCCGTCGCGGACGGTGACGTTGCCGGTCAGCGACGCGATCTCGCGCGGGCCGGTGGCCACCCGCTCGCGGTAGGTCTTCGTCTCCAGGTCGTACCAGGCGAGGCGGGCGTCCTCCAGCATGCCGATGGCGCTGACGAACCCGGCGCGGATGGCGCGGTCGGCGAGGAAACGGGTGACCGTTTCGGTGAACATCTCCCCGCGTTCCAGCGCGAGGAAGTGGCTACCGCCGTCGCTGCGCGTGTCCATCGCCTGACTCCTGACTCCTGACCCCTGACCCCCGGTTTTTCTCTTTCCTCAAGGCAATCGATTTCGGATGATGAATGCTATACACCCGTTCCCTGGTGATCCCCCCGACCCCCGACCCCCAAGCAAGGGGCTGGGGGCTGGGCCCACACCCAACACCCAACACCCAACACCGCGGTACTCCACCCATCCCCGATCCCCGATCCATGGTCCGCGTCGAACCCCACACTTCCCAATCGGTGCTCAACACCTTGCGCATCGTCAACGGCGGGTGGGTGCGTCACTTCATCAACCCCTACCGCGGCTGCCAGTTCGGCTGCGTCTACTGCTACGCCCGCGGCGACAAATACTATATCCACGAAGACTTCGAACGTCGCATCATCGCCAAGGAAAACGCGCCGGAACTCCTCGAACGCCGCCTCGCCCACGCGAGATCGCTGCGCCCCGACGTCGTCGGCCTCTCGGGCGCCACCGACGCCTGGCAACCGCTGGAGAAAAAGGCGCGAATCACCCGCCGCGTCCTGGAAGTGCTGGCGCGCCACCGCTTCCCCGTTTCGGTCACCACCAAGTCGCCGCTGGTCGCGCGCGATATCGACCTGCTCCAGGAGATCGCCCGGACGACCTGGCTCTCGATCACCATTACCATCACCTCGCCGCATGACCGGGTGGCGCGCGCCCTGGAGCCTTTCGCCCCCGACCCCGATCGCCGCTTCTCCACCGTTGAGATGCTGGCCGACGCCGGCCTCCCCGTCGGCGTGGGCGTCATGCCCATCGTCCCCCGCGTCACCGACGGCAAGGAAGACCTGGAACTCCTCTTCCGCCAGGCCCGCGAGGCGGGCGCGCGTTGGCTCTGCCACAACAGCCTGCGGCTGGAGCCGGGCGCCGACCGGGTGTTCCGCGACGCGATGGCCGACCACTTCCCGGCGCGGCTCCCGGCGCTGGACCGCCTCTACGACTCGACGGGAACGGTGGCCGACGCCGCCTATCTCCAGGCCCGCGATCGCTTCATCCGCGGCCTGCGGCAACGGTTCGGCCTGCCCTCCCGTCAACCCCGCTGGATCCCGGACGACTTCCGCCGCGTCAACTTCCTGGTCGCCGAAGTGCTCATCAACCGCGCCCTCGGCGGCCGACCGGGCGCGGGAGACGAGGACGAAGACGACGACGGCTCCAGCCGCCCCGCGCCCGGCAACCGGCGGCGCCTTTCGCGCGCGCGGCCGCCCGCCTCCTGCCACGGTCCGGCGGACCCGGATCGCTTCTGGGCCGGCCATCGAATCAACAACCTGCCCTTCTGCGTCTCCACGCTGCGCGATGATCCAGCCTACCTGGCGGAGACGATCGGCGCGCGGGGCGCGGTGGTGGCCGAGGTATTGGCGCTCATCGCCCGCTTCCTTCCCGCGCGGCGTGGCCAGTTGGCGCTTCCGTTTTGACCTGGATACCAGCGACCGCGGCGCCCGTTCGGCGCGTGCACGCCGCGGCGCGCGGAACAGGATCTGCCGGTGTCAGCGACCAGCCCGGCGGCGCCGCGCCTCGCGGCCCGCGCAGCCGCTGAGGCGCGGACGGAGAAACTCACGCCAAGGCGCGAAGACGCGAAGTGTTTTCTCTTGGCTCTGCTTGGTTTGGTTTCGCCTCGTCCAATCTGAACTTCTCCGGCGCTTCTTCTTGCTCTTCGTGCCTTCGTGCCTTCGCGCCTTCGCGTGAGACTCTGCTCCGCCGGAGGCCTCACGCAAAGCCGCGAAGACACGAAGTGTTTTTTGGGTGTGGCCCGGCCTGCTCCGCCTCTCCTCTTCTTCGTGCCTTCGTGTCTTCGTGTGACACTCTGCTCTGCTGGAGACCTCACACGAAGCCGCGAAGACACGAAGTGTTTTTTGGGGGTTCGCCCGCCCCGCTCTGCCCCTCTTCTCTCTTTACGTCTTCTTTGCGCCTTCGCGTCTTGGCGTGACACTCTGCTCCGCCGCGCCCCCTGACCCCTGTCCCCCGACCCCCGCCTACGGCGCGAGCGAATACACGTGCGTCTTCACCGCGTCCTGGTTCCCCGCGCCGCCTTTGGCGAAGAACGTGTGCGTCACGTCGTGCCCCGCGGACCAAGCTTCGCGGCGGTTCGTAGTTCCGCCGTGAGGCGTTCCGGGGAAACGCCCCTGCCGGAGGCATCACGCAAAGACGCGAAGACACGAAGTGGTTTTTGGGTGTGGCCCGGCCTGCTGTGCGCTTCTTCTTCTTCGGCGCGGCTTCCCTCCTTGGCGTGACACGCTGATCTGCTCTGTTGCGCTACTTCGGCTCTTGCGCGACGCCTTCACGCGGGGACTATCGAGATATCCCGATGACGCGCCATATTGTCAATCGGCGGCCGGCGTGGTGAAGGTGATCGTGTTGTTCGTGGTCGGCAGTTCCTCGTTGCCCTGCTGGTCCACGGCCAGGACGGCGACGGTGTAGGTGGTTCCCGGCGCCAGCCCCGTCACGCTGTATGCGATCGCGTGGCACTCGAGCACGGCAACGGGGATGAGCCCTTCCGTGGTGGCGATGGGCGAAGTGGAGCGGTAGACGCGGTAGGAGAGGTGCACCGCTTCCGTGACATCGTCGTCGGCCCGTCGAAACCAGACGTGCGCGCCGATAGAATCGATGGCACCGCTGAGACCGGGCACCAACTCCACGCGATCAACGATCGTGCCGAACGGCGAATTGAACTCCAATGGGAGGAACACCGCCATAGTTGTATTGATGTTCGCCGCAACAGCGGCGACGTCGGTAAGCCCAGGCACCAGGGCGGGAGAAGAGCGATTGACGTTTATCCCGTCGCCCAGTTGGCCGGACCCGTTGATCCCCCACGTCCAGACTGTTCCGTCGGACTTCAGCGCCACGGTGTGGTTGGCACCCGCCGCGATGGCGGCGACGCCGCTGAGGCCGGGTACCGCCCCGGGAGATGATTGGTTGGTCGTCGTCCCGTCGCCCAGTTGGCCATTGCCGTTCGATCCCCACGCCCAGACCGTGCCGTCGGCTTTCAGCGCGACGGTGTGGATGGCACCCGCCGCGATGGCGGCGACGCCGGTACGCCCAGGCACCAAGCCGGGAGAAGAGCGAGCGATCGTTGTCC
>JACQVU010000242.1 GCA_016209585.1 Planctomycetota bacterium | reverse complement strand
TAGGTGCCGTCGGGGTTCAAAATGTCGTCCAGCACCCGCCGCATGTACCCGTCCGGGTCAGCCTGCGCCTCCGGCGGCAACGTCACACGCTCCCGCAGCCGCACCAGCCTCTCGCGGCTGGCGGGGGGGAGGTCGTCGCGCAGGAGCAGGGTGGAGAGCGCCCGGTAGCCCGGCACGCCCTGCTGGTGGGTGAGGTGAACCTTCACGAGGTCCAGCAACAGCGCCAGGTGCGGGGAGGAGAGCCGCTGCGAAGGGGTTGTGGTGCTGGTTCCGGTTGCCACGGGAGGAGCGTCTTGTGCTGTGCCGTGCTATTCCGTGTTATTCACATGGATGAGCAGGATGGACGGGATAACAAAGCGGAAACGAAAAATCCTGTACGTCCTGTCTAGCCATGTTTGAGAGCCTTACTAGGAAGCGGTCGCGCCCGCTTCCGCGGCCGGGCGCAGCACGGCGATGAGCGCCTCAAGGTAAGCCCGCTGGGCGGCGTCGAGGCCGGGGTCGGCAGCGGCCTGGCGCCAGGTTTCCAGCGCCTCCGCGTACCGCTTCTCCTCGGCCAGCACCTGCCCACGCAGAACCTCTTTGAGAAACACGCCGTCCGCGCTCATGGCATCACATCGCATCGCGACCCGCTGCGCCGCCCCCCCGCGCCAGCCGGACCGGCGACGCGAAGGGGAGATTGTAGCGCGCCCGCTGCCGTCGGGAAACCCCGCGGCGGTTTTGGCTGCTTCGGGTGAGAGCCTCACTCAGTCGGCGCTTCGACGTCCGCGCGTGAGCGACCGGAGTTCATGATACGCGGCCGGATCGACACCGTTCTTTCCCGCCAACCGGAAGAAGGCATCGTACGGGCTGGCGCGGCGACGCCCCGCCGGCTTGGCGGCGATGACGCCCCGCGGCGCTCCGAGGTTTCCACGCCCGCGGGCAGGCGCCGGCCGACGATCCCTCGCCTTGCCGGGCGCGTTGATCTTCCGCTTCGATGTCACCGTGCCCGTCAATAGTCTTCCCCGCCGCCGTCGTCGTGGCCGTGATTGTCCTTCTTCTCGGGAATCTTGCAGACCACGGCTTCGGTGGTGAGGAGCAGCGCGGCGATGCTGGCGGCGTTGCGCAGGGCCACGGTGGCCACCTTGGTGGGGTCGATGATGCCGGCCTTCACGAGGTCGGCGTACTCGCCCGTCTCGGCGTTGAAGCCGAAGTTGTAGTCCTTGGAGTCGCCCAGTTTGCTCGCCACCACCGCGCCGTCGTAGCCGGCGTTCTCGGCGATCTGTTCAACGGGCGAGGTGAGCGCGCGGTGGACGATGTCGATCCCCACCTGCTCGTCGCCGTCGACCTTGAGTTTCTTCAGCACGTCGCGGGAGCGGAAGAACGCCACGCCGCCGCCGGGGAGAATGCCGCCCTCGATGGCGGCGCGGGTGGCGTTAAGCGCGTCTTCCACCCGCATCTTCTTCTCCTTCATCTCCACCTCGGTGGCCGCGCCGACGTTGATCTGGGCCACGCCGCCGGAGAGTTTGGCGAGGCGCTCCTGCAGTTTCTCTTTGTCGTAGTCGCTGGTGGTGGTCTCGATCTCGCGGCGAATCTGGGCGATGCGCCCCTTGATATCGGCCGACTTCCCGCCGCCCTCGATGAGGGTGGTGTTGTCTTTGTCGACCACCACCTTCTTGGCCGAGCCGAGCATGTCGAGCGTGACGCTCTCGAGTTGCACGCCCAGGGCCTCCATGATCGCCTGGCCGCCGGTGAGCACCGCGATGTCTTCCAGCATGGCCTTGCGGCGGTCGCCGAAGCCGGGGGCCTTGACGGCGCAGGCGCGGAGCGTGCCGCGCAGTTTGTTCACCACCAGCGTGGCCAGGGCGTCGCCCTCGATCTCCTCGGCCACGATGAGCAGCGGGCGGCCGGAGCGGGCGACGCCTTCCAGCAGGGGGATGAGCTCGCGGATGTTGCCGATCTTCTTCTCGTAGACCAGGACGAAGGCGTTTTCAAGCACGGCCTTCATCTCCTGGGGGTCGGTGACGAAGTGCGGCGAGATGAACCCCTTGTCGAACTGCATGCCCTCCACCCAGTCGACCGTGGTGTCGAGGCTCTTGCCCTCTTCCACGGTGATCACGCCGTCCTTGCCCACGCGCTCCAGCGCCTGGGCGATCATTTTGCCGATCTCGGCGTCGGAGTTGGCCGCGATGGTGCCCACCTGCGCGATGGAGGCGGAGTCTTTGTTGATCTTCACGGCGCGCTTCTCGAGTTCCTTGCACACTTCGTCCACGGCGTGCTCGATGCCGCGGCGGATGCCCAGCGGGTTGGCGCCCGCGGCCACGTTCTTGAGGCCCTCGTCGTAAATGGCCTCGGCCAGCAGCGTGGCGGTGGTGGTGCCGTCGCCGGCGACGTCGTTGGTCTTCGAGGCCACCTCTTTCACCATCTGGGCGCCGATGTTGTGGTAGGGGTCGTCCAGTTCGATCTCTTTGGCCACGGTGACGCCGTCCTTGGTGACGGTCGGCGAACCGAACGACTTCTCGATCACCACGTTGCGGCCACGGGGGCCGAGGGTGATCTTCACCGCGCGGGCCAGGGTGCGCACACCTTCGCGAATGCGGTCCCGCGCGTCTTGATCGTAGGCGATCTGTTTGGCCATGGGTCCACTTCCAGTTGTCAGTTGTCAGTTGTCCGCCGAGGCGGGCGGGTATCGTCGTTCGTCACTCCACGACCGCCAGCACGTCGTCTTCGCTCAGGATCAGGTACTCCTGGCCTTCGACCTTGATCTCGGTGCCGGCGTAGGAGGTGAAAATGATGCGATCGTTCTCCCGCACCTGGAACGTGCCGCGCTTGCCGCCTTCCAGCACCGGGCCGTCGCCCAGCGCCACCACCACGCCCTCCCGGGGTTTCTCCTTCGCCGTCTCCGGCAGGATGATGCCCCCGCGGGTCTTCTCTTCGGCTTCCGCGCGGCGGACCAGGATTTTGTCGTTCAGCGGCTTCACCTTCGGCTTGGACATGGGTCGATTCCTTGGTGTCGATGATCAGCGGTCGATATCGCTCTCCGGCCACGGACGGCCGGACAATGCGTCAAACCCGGCGTCGCCGTGCCGCGCGCGAAACTCTTCCCACGCGGCGTCGATGTGCGTCAGCACTTCGCTCACGCTGCGGCGCACCTCCGCAAGGTCGAGCGGCTTCGGCAACAGGCGGTAGGCGCCAAGCCCCGACGCCCGCGCGCGATTCTCCGGCGTCGCCTCCGCCGTCACGAAAATGACCTGGATGAGCGCGTTCACCTCGTGAATCAACCGGAAGGCGTCGAACCCGCTCATGTCCGGAAGCCCCACGTCCAGCAGCGACAGCGACACCCCCCGAGGCTGGCGGCGCACTACCTCCACCGCCTCTTTCCCGCGCGTGGCGAGAATCGGCCGGTGGCCGGTGTCGCGCACGACCTCGCCCAACGTGCCCAGCACACGGGTGTCGTCGTCGGCGATGAGCACGGTTTGGGAAAGCACGGCCGTTTCTCCACGAAGTAGAGACGTTCAGCCCGGTGGCTCGACCGATGCGCAAACGACGTGCCCCGAAACCTATAGTCTATACCAGTCGTAACTCATTCGCATACAATGAGTTTTGAACCTAGTGCGAATTAGGCGATGACCGTGACCTGTCACCAGGGCATAAAACACGCATCGTGACTGTTGCTCCTGCCATGTTGGCGCATCGAACCTTCCTCAATTCATGTCCCGGCGCCAGCCACCGCAACAAACGGGAGAGAGCGCAAGTAACTACGGGTGGACACCAATACCCCGTATTGCTCACCAAAAAAGTAAACGGGGCGGCCCGATGATCGCATTGATCGGTGGGGGAGGACTCGCGACGCGAGCCGGAGACCGCCCCATGGTTACTCCTTGCGCCACCCCCTGTTCGACTTTCAACGGCTCGGCAAGCGCCAGGTCCAGGCGGACTTCAGCGGCGGTCACGTCACGTCCGATGCCGGGCTGCCGCTGAGCGAAGTCGAAGGTGGTTCACCGTGCCCGTGGAGGCGGGGCGGGAGTGCGCCGGCAAGCCGGCGCAAACCGGAGCGGTGGCAAGCCACCGCATTCCACAGCGCCGGCCAGCCGTCCTTGGTATTGAACCGGCGGGGGGCGGGGTGTTATGCTCACTACCTAGGGTTCCGCGTGGCCTTTCGGCGCCGCGTTGCGGGGCGCGGGCGGCGACCGCGGGAGACCAGGCCCACTTCCCAAACGGCGAGGACCTGCGCATGGCTGGCGGGGTGAAGACGGTTCCGGCGGGGACGACGCTGGCCTTGCAGGGCAAGCCGGCGGTGGCCTTGATCGTATTGAAGCAGGGCACGGTGGAGGTCCTTTGCAACGCGGGCGATGAGAACGCCGTGTTCACGGCGGAGCAGGCGCGCCAGGAGGGCCGGCCGATCGAGACGGTGGAGCACAAGGGGGCCGACGTCTACGTGGCCGAGGCCGGGCTGTTCCTGCCGGTCCAGCCGGCCTCCTATTTCGCGAAGACGGAGTGCACGTTGCAGATCGTGCCGGTGACGGCCGACAAACTGGAGCCGTTCGTGCTGCAGAACCCGGCGCTGGGGGTGAACATCGCCAAGTCGCTGGCGCGGCGGTTGCTGGCGGTCAACCAGATGTTTTCGGGGGCGGTGGGGAAGATCTCGGCGTTCAAGAAGGCGCTGGAGCAGTACTGCGTGGATTTCTACACGATCATCGAGGACTTGGCGAAGTCGTCGAACGACGAGCAGGTGGACGAGATCTACAAGAAGGCGAAGGTCACCAAGACCTACAAGCGCGGCCGCAGCGTGGTGGAGGCGGCCAAAGAGCAGCAGGCCGCCTTCGGCTCGGCGGTGGCCGACTCCGGCCTGGCGAAGACGCGGAAGATCGGGCGCGGCGAGGTGCTATGCAACGAGGGGGATCCGGGCAAGGAGATGTGGGTGCTGGCGCGGGGCGAGTTGTGGGTGCACATCCGGGACCAGAAGGTGGGCGAGATCAAGGCCGGCGAGATCGTGGGCGAAATGCTGGTGCTTATCGACGAAATGTCCAAGCGCACCGCCAAGGTCACCGCCAGCCAGAACTGCGAACTGGGCGTCATCCCGGCCGACAAGTTCCCCCAGGTGGTGAAGGTGCAGCCGCGCATCGCCGTGCAACTCTGCCGCATGCTGTCGCAGCGGATGCAGAATACGTTGCGGGTGCTGATGGCGTCGGGGAAGAATGTGCGGGAGACGGCGCAGACGCTGATCCAGGAAGAGAAGTACGTCACCGACGACTACCACTCGGCGTACGCCGGCCTGGAGCCGCTGGAAGACGTGATCGCGCGGGAGTGCAACGCCCTGAGCAGCCGCAAGGATGAAATCCAGAAACTCTTCGACGAACT
>JACQVU010000244.1 GCA_016209585.1 Planctomycetota bacterium | reverse complement strand
CCCGCCACCCAGCACCCACGCATGGTTCTCAACCGGGCGCTGAACACCAACCCCAGGAACGACGCCGAGTTCGGGCGCGTGGCGGTCGAACACGGCTTCGTCTCCCCGCGCCAACTGGAAGAGTGTTTCCGGGTGCAGTGCAACTCCTCTTTTCCGCGCCACCTGGGGATGGTGATGCTGGAACTGGGCTACATCAAGGACGACGATCTCCCCGTGCTGCTGGAACTGCAACAGAAAGACCGGGAAGCGGCGCTGAAGTCGAAGGAATCGACCATCGAGGGGCCGCCCATGGCCCCCGACGAAATCCGGGCCATCCAGGAGAACATCGCGAAGAAGAAGGGCAAGCGGGACCCCTGGCTCGGCAAGATCCTCAACGACTGGCTGCTCATCGACCGGCTGGGCTACGGCGGCATGGGCGTGGTCTATCGCGCCCGCAACGTGCGCAACGCGCGCGACTTCGCGCTCAAGATGCTCTCGCCCCAGTACTCCGAGAACCGCGACTACGTCCGCCGCTTCCTGCGCGAGGCGAAACTGGCTGGCTCCATCCGCCACCCCAACGTGGTCTCGGTGCGGGAGGCGGGGCACGCCGACGGCGTCTACTTCATGGTGATGGAGTTGGTGGAGGGCAAGGCGCTCGACGAGATCATCTACGCCCGCGGCTTCCCCACGATGGAACAGTCGCTCTCCATCGTCAAACAGGCGCTGGAGGGGGTGCGCGAGGCCCACCTCATGGGCATCGTGCACCGCGACCTGAAGCCTGAGAACCTCCTTCTCACCGAAGAGATGTTCCTCAAGGTCACCGACTTCGGCCTGGCGCGCATGACCGGCGGCTTCTCCAACCTCACCCGCTCCGGCCACGTGGTCGGTTCACCCCGCTTCATGAGCCCGGAACAGTGTGAC
Organism: Planctomycetota bacterium; assembly: GCA_016209585.1. GTDB lineage: Bacteria > Planctomycetota > UBA8742 > JACQVU01 > JACQVU01 > JACQVU01. The sequence goes on along the minus strand of JACQVU010000244.1, from coordinate 11,138 downwards.
GGCTTCCAGGTTGACCACCGCACCGACATCTACTCCCTCGGCATCACCCTCTACTACCTGCTCACCGGCGTCTACCCCTTCGACGGCGAGACCCCCACCGCCATCATGCTGAAGCACCAGACGGAGACGCCCAAGTCGCCGAAGGTCCACAACCCGCGCATCCCCAACGCCCTCGCCAACCTCATCTACTGGATGCTCCAGAAGCGGCCGGAGAAGCGCCCGGCCACCGTCGACCACGTGCTCGAATCGCTGGCCCGCGTCGACTTCAACAAGGCCAACAGCGGGCCCGACATGTTCGAGCGCGAGTCCCGGCGGCTGTCGACCGCGCGCCTCTCGGGCGACGACATCGACCGCGCCGTCGCGCAGCAGAAGCGGTTCGCCTCCGAGCAGAACCTGCAAGTGCCCCTGGGCGAAATTCTGGCGAAAGACGGCCTGCTCCACTATGAAGACGAGGCCCCGGCGCAGGTCGCCCGCCTGGCCTACGCCTGCCTGCGCTGCAAACACGCCGTGGACCCGGTGGCTTCCCTGGCCATGCGGCGCGTCCGCTGTCTGGGCTGCAACCTGCGGGTGCGGCTCACGCGGCACGTGCGCCTGGGAAAACTCGCGGGCCGCATGGCCGTGGCCGTTCAGGGGGAGGGGCTGGACCGCAAGCGCGACCAGGTGATGGTGCGCCAACTGGTCGCTGAGTTCGCCGCCCAGCGGGACGTGCGCCTCGTGGTGGACCTCTCAAAAACCTCCGGGATAAACTCCGAATACATTACAATACTCGTGGAAGGGGCCAAGGCCCTCGCCGCCAACGGCGGATCGCTCACCGTGATCGCCGCCGGCCGCAGGGACGTGAAGAAAATGACCTCCTTCGGCCTCAACCAGGTCGTGGCCATCTTCCCGTCGCGGGAAGCGTTCAAAGAGGCCGAGCCGGGAAAGGCAACGTAGCCGCCATGCGAACCTCTCACGCTAGCATCGTGTTGCGCTGCGCGCTCATCGCGCTGCTCGCGGTCTCGGTTGACCGCCGAGCGCTCCTCTTCGCGCAGGAAGCGCCCGCGGACCCCAAGGCCGCGGCGGAAGCGGGGGATGCGCTGCGGCAGAAGTACGAGGAACGGCTGCGCGACCAGCGGGTGAACCTGTTTCTCAAGCGCGCCAAGTTAACCACCGCGGTCGCGATCCTCGGATCGTTTTACGACGTGCCGATCGCGGTGGATCCCGCGGTCAACCATGGATCTCCCGAAGCAGTGATGATCCACCTCGAAGCGGATGACCTCCCCCTCGAAGCAGCCTTGGGCCAAGTCATGGAATCCAGCGGGCTGGACCTCAAACTGGTCTGGAACGGCGACAAGTTCCTGATCGCCCCCGCCGACTACCAGTCCCCGGCGCAGAAGCCCAGCGCAGCGGACGCCCCGCCGCCGGCTTCGCCGCCCCCACCGCCTCCTACGGACGAGCAGATTCAGACGGCGGTCGCGCGCCTTGACAGTCCCGTCTGGTCGGAGCGCGAAGCCGCGATGGCCGACCTGGAAAAGGCCGGCGGCGCGGCCGTCCCGGCGCTGGAGAAGGCGCTGGCCGCCGGCGGCTGCTCCCCCGAAACGCGCTGGCGCGCCGAGCGGCTGGTGGCCTCGGCCCGCTGGACCTTCCCGCCCGACATGGCGGCGCGGTTGAAAGGACACATGGACGGCTTCGGGCAAAAGGACGCCGCCGCCCGCCGCGTGGTGGTCAGCCAGGCGGTGTCGAAGGCGGGGATGGAGCACGCCGTGGTGGTCCTTGAGCGGGTGTTGTATTACGACCCTGACGCGCAGGTGCGCCTCACGGCGGTCGACCTCTCGCTGGGGTTGAAACTGGCGCCCCCCGGCGCCACCACCGCCGACTGGCTGATCGGTATCGCGTTGAAACGGCGCGACGCCCCGCTGTTGGAACTGCTCGCGAATCGCTTCGCGCGAAGCGGCGCCGCGGCCGAAAGCCGCAAGTGCATGGCCCTGGCGATCGATCTCCACCCCACGCCGGCCAACCTCAACGCGTTCGCGACCGACGCTTACGGGCGCGGCGACTGGGAGGAGGCCGGCCGCTATTTCACCCGCCTGCTGGCGCTTCCGGGCGTGGCGGCGGAAACCCCGCCGGCCGGGCTTGCCGGCATCCGCGCGAAGATGGCCCTGTGCGCCGCCCGGCTGGCGGTGGTGGCGGAGCGCGACAAGGCCCCCGACGCGCCGGCGCGGATCGAGGCCGAGCGCGCGGCGGTGGAGGCGCTGGTGGGCGACGCCGCCACCGAGGCGGACACTTTGCGGGAGGTCGGCGGTCTGCTCATCGACATGGAACGCTGGGCGCCGGCCGCCCGCGTGCTGGGCGCGCTGATCGACGGTCACCCGGAGGAGTTCGACCCGCTCGACCAGTTCCGCCTGGGCCGGGCGCTGGCCCGCGCCGGCCAGCCCCAGGAGGCTGAACGCCACCTGGTCAGCGCCAAGGCGCGCGCCAGCGAGCGCGCCGCGGCCGACCCCCGCGTGACGGAGAACGAACTCATCGGCCGGATCGACAAGGAACTGCTGGAGATCGTCCACGCCGACCCCCGCTGCGACCAACGCATAGAAGAGGAGCGCGCCGCCCTCGCCGCGCTGGCGCGGAAGATCGACGACCTCACCACCTCCGGCGCTTCCCGCTGGGAGATCAACGGGGTCGAGAAACTCTTCGTCTGGAAGCACGTCTTCCTCGCCCGCCACTACGCCAGCCGCGGCGAGGCGGAGAAAGCGTATGAACATCTCAACGCGGCGCGGCGGCGGGTGTTTGAATTCGACTACCACCTCAACCTGGCCGTGATCGGCGTCTGCGAGGCCCTGGCCGACGACACCGCGGTCGACATGCTCGCTGAGATCGCCCGCGACACCACCATCGCCCCCGACTACCGCCAGGCGCTGGAGGCCCTCGACAACATCGACAACCCCCGCGCGGTGGCGTTCTGGATGGATCTCCTCCGCGCCGAGGAACCCTACCTCCGCGAGCGCGCTTCCCGCGCCCTCGGCATGCTGCAAGCCGCGGCCGCCCTGGAAACGCTCATGGCCCTCATCGACGAAGCCCACCTGCCAGCCGGCGACCTCAAGGAGTTGCAGCGCCGCAAGGACTGCGCCGACGCCCTGGTGCAGATCGAGAACCCGGCGGGCGCGCGCGCCGCCATTCGATTCTACGAGTTCTACGAGACCGCGACCCGCAAGGATAATGACCGCGACACTGACTCGAACCACGCCATGGCCTGGGCCGTGGTGCGCGATGAACTGGCCGGCGCCGCGATCGCGCGCCGCGCGGCCGGCCAACAGGAGGAAGCCGACGCCGCCCGCGCGGCCGCGTTCGCCGCCCACCGCAATGTCCGGTCGCTCGCGGATCGCGTCCTCGCGGCCTATGAAAACGACCTCACCCGCGTCACCGGCGCTTCCCCCGACCGCCCGTCCAACGAGTCTCTCTTAGCCTGCAACTCCGTCGCGTGGTGCTTCGCCAAGTGTGGCCACCGCTTGCCCGAAGCCCTGCGCTTCGCGGCCCGCGCCGTGGCTGGCGCGCCCGACACCACCCGCTTCTACTTTCACGACACGTTCGCCGAGGCTCTCTTCCGCTCCGGCCGCGTCGATGACGCCATCGCGGAAGAAGAGAAGGCGCTCGCCCTTCACCCGCGCCAGGTGCACTTCTACTGCCGCCAACTCACCCGCTTCCGCGCGGCGAAGGAAAAGGGCGCCACCTTCCCCTGGGACCAGTTCGCCGCCGAGGAAGAGGCGGAAGAGAAAGCGAGGCAAGAGGCGCAGGGGGAGGCGCCGACGCTGACGCCGGCGCAGCGGGCGATCCTGGAGAAGAACACGGTTCCGGAGTGGATTCTGGCGCGGCCGCTGGATCCGGGGAAGGCCTTCTACGCCGGCGGCGTGGGAACGGCCAAGGGCAATCTGAGCCTCGCGATGGAGAGCGCCAACGCCGCCGCCCGCGCGAAACTGGCGGAGGTTCTGACGGAGAAGGTCCAGGCCGTGCTCTCCCAGTGCCTGCGCGAGGCCGCGGTTCCCGGAGCGACAACGCCGGTCGACGAAGCGCAGGTCCGGAACGTGACCCGCGCGGTGATCGACACCGTGATGTCCGGATCACAGATTGTTAAGCGCGAGCCGGCGCCGACCGGCGAATGGTACGCGCTGGCCAGCATTTCCGTCGACGACGTGGCCATCCAGTTGAAGATGGCGTCAGAGAAGCAGATCCAGGCCATCGCGGAGAACCGCGACCAAGCGTTCGCCGAACTGGAGCGCCTGCTAAAAGAGGCGTCGGAGAAGTAGGGGTGGCTCTCCCCGCCGCCGCGCTCACGTTCCGGCCAGCGCCGCGAGCGGTTGGAGCGGCTGGGGAAGCGGCTCCGGCTGGGACCAGGTTTGCATGGGGCGCGGCGTCTCGCGCGGCTCCTCGTAGTCGGGAATGGCCGGGAAGCGCGAGGGGTCCAGTTCGGCGAAGCCCCGCGCGCGAACGTATTGTACGCTCAGCCCCGGACAGGCCGGGCGCGCGCCGCACTCGCGGCAACGCGAGGCGTAGACGCGATAGTGATCATGCAGGTAGCCGTCGACCGCGGCGGTCAGGTTCCACTCTCCGCCCTCCACCGGCGCCATTCCCAGCGGCCACGGGTCAGCCGGCCAGGGGAACGGCTCGGCCCCGGCGGCGAGGCAGAGCGGGAAGCCCTGCACGCGGGCGCCAGCCGCGGCCAGGAGGGGAAGCGCGTCGGCGAGACGCGGCGGCATGGGGTCATGGTCGGCGTTGAACGAATTGTCGGGAATGACCGTCACGCCGGCGAGGGGCTTTCCGCGCAGCCAGTCGAACATCGCGGGGGTGAGCGCGCAGACGACGCTCGCGCCTTGGGCGGCGACCACGGGCTGGGCGATCTCCGGCGCGCGCGCCAGCAGCCGCGCCGGCGCGGGCCGGGAGGAAAGATCGCGCAGGGCCGCGTCCGACGGGGGCGAAGCGGGCGCGGCGTCGAGCGGCGTGTCGGGGTACGCGGCGGCGGCCGCGGCGAGAATGGCGTCGAGGTCCGGGCCGGCGAGCGTGAGCCAGGAGAGGTCCGTCTCGCGCGGGAGCGGGCCGTCGGCCAGGTTCCAGGAGCCGTGCGAGACGCGGCCGGCGCGCCGTTCGTCGCGCAGCCGCCGGAAGCGGGCGCAGAAGCGGTCGAGGAAGCACCAGCGGCAGCGTTCGTCCCAGCAGGGCATCCAGTGTTCGCCGGCGATCGCCGCCTGCATCTCGCGGCGGCGGCCGTGGAGTTCGTCGTGGAACTTCTTGGGGTTCTGGATGAGGTGCTCGAAGCCTTCGAGGTAGTGGGCGGGCAGGCGGTTGGTCCAGACCACCAGGCCGCGAGCCTTGGCCAGCGCCATCACGGCGGGGATCACCTCCCGCGCCTCGTCGCGGCAGAGCAGCAGTTTGCGGGCCAGCGCCACCTCGCCCCAGGTTCCCCCCTGGCTGGAGGGGTGCGCCGGGTTCGCCCGGCCGAAGGGGATCATGATCATCAAGTCGAATTCTCCGACGCCCAGGTCGGCGAACCGGCTCACGATCTCGGGCGTGTGCCCCACGTTGCGGCTGTTCATCACGATGTCCACGCTGACGATGAGCCGCCGCGACGCCAGGCAGTTCCGCACGCCGGCGATGGCCTCGTCGAAAGCGCCCGGAACGGCCACCAGCGCGTCGTGCAGGTCCGCCGTGTGGCCGTGGATGGAGAAGGTGACCTCGTGCAACCCGGCCCGGACGGCGCGAGAGACGAACCCCCGCTGGCTCCACATCCGGCCGTTGGTCACGGTCTGGACGCGCTCGTACCCGAGCTCCCGCCCGCGGGCGATGAACCAGTGGAAATCGGGATGGATGGAGGCCTCCCCCCCGCTCAGGATCAGCCGCTGGCAGCCGCGGGCGCGGCCGTCGCGCAATTCGGCGTCCACCTCTTCCCGGCCGCGGTAGGTGCCGTCGTGTTGATCGGCGTCCAGGCAGAAGACGCAGCGCTGGTTGCACAAGTTGGTCAACCGCACCCACTGGCGCTTCTGAAGCACGGACACGGCGTCGATATTCTCGTACATGGCGCGCGCCCTCGTTCAGTCCACCGCCGCGAACTCCCGCCAACCGAACGTCTCAGCGTACGCCGGGTGCACGCCCCCGCAGGCTGCCCGCAACCGGCAGGCCGCGCAAGGGGGGCCGAACACTCCGCCGCCCGACAGCCCGGCCTCAGCCGGCCCGATGGCGCGCCGGGCGGCGACCTCACCGGCCGCGGCCGGCAGCACGCAGAGCGGGAAGCCGGCGGCGCTCGCGGCGAGCCCCCGACCAAGGGCGAGGTCGACCGCCTCGCGCACGTAGGGCGCAGCGAGGCTGACGTTGGGAACCAGCGACGGGAAGAGCGCCCGCGCGCGGCCTTCGGGCCTGACCAGCGTGAACCGAAGAGCGGTCGCGCCGAGCCGGTGCGCGAAGCGAGCGATCTCCGGCGCCTGCCGGTAGTTGGCGCGGGTCACCACGCACTCGACGATGACGGCCGCGCCCAGCCCGCGGGCGTTGCGGATGCCGGCGACGGTCTGCCGAAAGGAGCCGGGGACGCGGGTGAGGAACTCGTGGACTTCGGCACGCGGGCCGTGGAGGGCGACGGCAAAGTCGCTGACGCCGGCATCGACCAGTTCCCTGGCGTAGGCGTGGTATCCGAGCCGTCGGCCGTTGGTCTGGACCCGGATACTCCTGAATGCCAGATCCTTGGCTGCGCGAACCAGTTGCGGTAAGTCGGCGCGAAGCGTCGGCTCTCCTCCATTGAATACCAGCAACTCTACGCGGCCGTCCAACGCGAGCGTTCCAAGCGCCGCGATCACTTCGTCGCGCGACATGACCCCGCTCGCCGGTCCGCCGTCGCCGTGGTAACAGACCCGGCAATAGTTGTTACACGGACCGCCCACGAAGAGGTCAGCCCGCCCCTTGTGGACGACGAGGCTCACGGCGGTCGCTGAGTCAACGTCCGCCGGGCCAGGATGCGGGCACTGCGCTTGAATAGACGTAATAGGCATTACAGCGTTGCTGGTCGATCCCGAACGTCCATCCTATGAGGCGAGCGGAGGTCGGGTCAACAAATACTGGTCTCGCGGTTGAAAAAGCGGCGCACGCGGGGGTCGCCACAGGCGGCCCGCAGGCGGCGCGGGTCGCCTTGGGCGATGACGCCAGCCGAGTTCTTGTCGAGCAGGATCACGCGGTCGGTGACCGCCAGCACGCTCGGCAGTTCGTGCGACACGATGACGAAGGTCACGCCCAGCGCGCGGGCCAGCGTCAGGATCAGGGCGTCAAGGTCGGCGGAGGTGATCGGGTCCAGGCCCGCCGACGGCTCGTCAAGAAACAGAATGCCCGGGTCCAGCGCCATGGCCCGCGCGATGGCCGCGCGCTTCTGCATCCCGCCGCTCACCTGGGAGGGCAGGTGGCGGGCGAAGGGCAGCAGACCGACCAGTTTCAACTTCATCAGCGCGATCAGGTCCATCGCCTCCGGCGGGAGGCGCGTGAACTCCTCCAGCGGCAGGCGGACGTTCTCGATCAGCGTCAGCGAACCGAACAGCGCGCCGCCCTGGAACATGACGCCGAACCGGCGCAGGACGCCCAGCCGGGCGCGACCGGCGGCGCGGGTGATGTCGTCGTCGCCGATGAACACCCGCCCCTCGGCCGGCTCCAGCAGGCCGATCATGTGTTTCAGCAGCGTGCTCTTGCCGCACCCGGAGCCGCCCAGGATGCCGAACACCTCCCCGCGGTTCACGGCGAACGACACGTCGCGCAACACCACCGTCCCGCCGTACGCGGCCCAGAGGTTTTCGACGCGGATGATGGACGTCGTCGGCGGGGTCGCCACGTCAAATCCCCAGCGCGTAGAAGATCACCGCGAAGACGCCGTCCGCCGCCACGATAAGCACGATGCCGCTCACCACCGCGGCCGTGGTCGACAACCCCACCGCCGCCGCGCCGGCGCCCGTTTGCAAGCCGCGATAGCAGCCCACGGCGGAGACCAGCAGCCCGAACACCACCGACATCGCCAGCCCCCCCAGCAGGTCGCCGGTGGTCACGGCCGACCGCACGTGGGAAAGGAAGGTCGTCGGCGGGATGTTAAGGCTCACCACCACCGCCGCCGCGCCGAGCAGCCCGACGACGTTCATGAACAGCGTGAGCATGGGGGTCACCACCACGCCCGCGATCACCCGCGGCAGCGCCAGGAAACGGGCGGGAGAGAGGCCCATGGTCGACAGCGCCGCCACTTCCTCGTTCACCTGCATCGTGCCTATTTCCGCGGCGAACGCTGAGCCGGACCGCCCGGCCAGCACCACGGCGGTCATGAGGGGGCCGAGTTCCCGGAGCAGCCCAATGGCCACCAGGTTGGCCACGAACGTCTCGGCCGCGAACTGCCGCAGCGCCACCGCCGCCTGGAAGGCCAGAATAAGGCCCACGAGAAAGCCGAGCAGCGCGACGATGGGCAGCGCGTTGACGCCCGCCCGCTCCATGGTGAGCAGCGCGTCCTTCCACCGCACCCGTCGCGGCGCGACCACGGCCCCGGCGGCCTCCACCACCATCTCCCCCACGAAGGCCACCTGCGCGCGCAGATCGGCGGCCAGCGCGACCACCATGCGCCCCACCTCCTCGACCACCGGGGGGGACGGTGGCCGGAAGCGGCCGGAGGGGAACTCGCCGGGGTCGAACGGCGCCAGCAGCCGATCGAACTCCGGGCGCAGGCCGGACAGCCGCAACTCCGCCCCGCGCCGCGCCGCCGTGCGCCGCATCTCCAGCAGCAAGGCCGCGCCGGCGGTGTCGCAGGAGGCGACGGCCGACGCCTCCACCATGATGGTGTTCGCGGCCGCCCCGGCCCCGGCGACGGCGCTACCACCGTCGCCCGCGCCGGCGGCCCGCTCGACCGCCTCCACGGCGGCGCGCCAGAGCGCGGCGGCGCCCTGGGCGTCCAGCGACCCCGACAGCACGAGGCACGGCGAGCCGCTTTCGCCGGGCCGCGCCTCTAGCGTGGCCGGCGTGGGAGGTGATGGAAGCGCGGGCATGGCGCGTCAGCCCCGGCGGCGCTCCACCTCGCCCCAGTCGAGCAGGGAGAGGAAGTTCTCCGACAGCACCCGCCGCTTGTCGGCCGGCGGGGCGGCCAGGCGGATGACGGCGTTGGAAGCCACGGCCGGGTCGGCGTAGGGGGCGCCCGACGCGAACAGGAGCCGTTCCGGGATCTCGCGGATGGCGTGTCGCAAAACGTGCGGCACGATCCAGCGGGAGGTGTCGAGGTAGATGCCCGGCGTCGAGGCCGCGAAGTCAATGGCGTCGAGGGCTTCCGGGGGATAGAGGGGGCACGCGGCCAGGTTGCTGAGAATGACGGGCTGACGGGCGGCGCGCTCCGTCCATTGCGGGGAGAGCGCCTTGGCGGCCTCGACGTCGGCGACCTCGAACAACACCGGCAACCCGGTGTCGAAAATGGCGTCGCGGAGCGCGCCCCGCGGCTCGCCGTCGCGGAAGGCGTTGATCACGAACCCGGCCGCGCCCAGCGTGGCGACCATCTCAGCCACCGCCTCCGCGTCGTCCGCGTCGGCGGGGGGCGGGGCGTTGTCCGCGGTCTCGTCGTCGTCTTCTTCCTCCTCCGGCGCTGGGGCGTCAGCCTCGGCGCGCACGCGGGCGAGGAAGTAGAGGTCGTGGTAGTCGCGGCAGACGCGGCTCAGTTCGCGGTTGACGGCCGCGTGGTCTTCCTCGATACCCAGCGGCACGGCGACCGCGCGGTGCATCCCGGCTTCCGCCAGAAGTTCAATCACCCGCACCGGCTCATACTGGCGGGCGTACGCCACGCCTTCGGCGGTGGTCCCCATGATCACATGCGCGTCACAGATGCGGTCGTACTCCATGGGGAACCGTCAACTCCTTCGGCGTCACGCCCGGCTGGCCGGGTCGAAGAGCCGGGCGTGTTCCTCGATGGCGAAGCGGTCGGTCATGCCGGCGACGTAATCGCAGGCCGCCTGCTCCGGGCCGTCCTGTTCGACCCGCTTCCAGACGTGGGTGGGCAGCGTGCGCGGCTCGCGCACGTACTCGGTCCAGAGGTCGGTCACCACGCGCCGCGCCTTGGCCTGCGCCCGCAACACGCGGTAGTGGCGGTAGAAGTGGTCGCGCAAGTAGGCGTCCAGCGCGTCCACCAGCGGCACGCACTCCGCCGAGAACCCCGCCAGCGGCTCGCCGCTGGCCGCCCCGGCCTCGTTCATGCGCCGGGCGTCGCCGGCCGAGCGCGGGTCGGCCGCCTGGATGCGCTGGCCCGTGGTGACGGTGAGGTCGGTCACCAGGATGTTCTTCAGGCAGCGCACCCCCTGCCGCGCGCGCAACTCCGCGGGAATCTCCCCAAAGGTCTCGCCCGCCACCACCTCGGCGCGGCGCCAGACCTCCAGGTCGCGCACCTCCTCGATCCGCAGGATGCCGGCGCGCAGGCCGTCGTCCACGTCGGAGCAGTCGTAGGCCACGCGGTCGGCGAGGTCCACCAGCCGCGCCTCCAGCGAGGGGGGCAGCACGCCCCCCGGCTCGGCGCCGTCGCGGCGGCGGTGTTTGATCAGCCCTTCGCGGACCTCGCGGGTGAGGTTGAGGCCGTCGAAGCCGGGGTAGTAGCGTTCCAGTTTCTCGACGATGCGCAGCGATTGCCGGTTGTGCTCGAACCCGCCGTGGCCCCGCATGAGCGCGTTCAGGGCCTCTTCGCCGGCGTGGCCGAAAGGGGTGTGGCCAAGGTCGTGGGCCAGCGCCACGCTTTCGATGAGGTCGGGCGAGAGGCGCAACACCCGGCCGACCGCCAGCGCCACGTGCGCCACCTCGATGGTGTGGGTGAGGCGGGTGCGGTAGTGGTCGCCTTCGTGGTTGACGAAGACCTGGGTCTTGTATTCCAGGCGCCGGAAGGCGTCGCAGTGGATGACGCGATCCCGGTCGCGCTGAAAGGCCGTGCGAAAGGCGTGCTCCGGCTCCGGGTGGAGCCGCCCGCCCGATTCCCTCGCCTTGACGGCGTAGGGCGCCAGCGTCAGTTCTTCCAGCGCCTCCAGCCGGCCGCGGTCGAAGAGTTCCATCGCCATGCCGCTCTCCGCGCACGGCGGGCAAGCATACCACGCCTCTGGGACGCGCGCGCCGGCGATCGCGGCCGCGGGCCTTCACATGTACTG